>DAXZ01000051.1 GCA_002506665.1 Nitrosopumilus sp. UBA526
GATATGACAGTGTCGGCATTGCAACAGCAGACAGCGGAATTAAACTACGAAAGGGAATAGGAAAGGTAGCCGAGGTAAATTCAGAGATGCATCTAGACTCTCTTCCAGGAAAGATTGGAATAGGACATACTAGATGGGCAACCCACGGAGAGGTAACAGACCTTAATGCACATCCACACCAGAGCAGTTCCGGAAAAGTTGCAATAGTACATAACGGAATAATAGAGAACTTTGAGGAGTTAAAGAGACGGTTACAGAATGACGGATATGGTTTCAAGAGTGAGACTGACAGTGAAATAATTGCAAACCTGCTTGAAAAGCATTACAAAGAGACAGGTGACATCAAAGAGACCATGCAAAAGACGATAGCAGAGATGCGCGGAAATTATGCGTTTGTTGCAATCTTTGATAATAACATACTAGCTGCTGCAAGATTCCATGAACCGCTAATCATAGGGATGGGACAAGATGACTATTTCCTCTCAAGTGATGTCCTAGGATTCATAGAGTATACGGATGACGCCATATATCTGGAGAATGGAAATTTCATAGTGCTGGAGCAAGACAGATTACAGATATTTGATTTTCAGGGAGTTTCAGTAAAACACAGAGTCACAAAGGTATCAAAAGAGTTTGGAGACGCATACAAGGGTGACTATGCGCACTTTACACTAAAGGAGATTTATGAGCAGCCCGAGACGGTATTAAAGGCAGGAGAAAAGACTCTGCAAGGACTCGGCGATGCCATAAAACACATCAGGGGAGCCAAGAACATCTATGTGACAGGAAGTGGAACAAGCTACAACTCGGCATTAATTGCAAAACAACTCCTCTCAAAATATGCCAGAATCAAGGCAGAGCCAATCATCTCAAGTGAGCTACGGTTCTTGCAAGACAGCATTGAGGGAAACTCTGTTATCATTGCCATGTCTCAGAGCGGAGAGAGTGCAGATGTCTTGGAGGCAGTAAAAATTGCAAAGCAGGCAGGCTGTATGGTCATTGGTATAGTAAATCAGCGGACATCATCACTGGCCCGTGAGGCAGATATAGTAATAGGAATGAACTGTGGACCAGAGATAGGAGTGGCCGCAACAAAGAGCCTCACTGCGCAGCTGTCCATAATTTACAAGATTATTGAGGGGTTGGATGGGAATATCACATTTGACTTTGAGGCAATATCAAAACTGATATCAGAGATATTGGAGAACCCTGCTCAGATCAAAGAGATTGCTAAAAAGCTAAAGGATATCTCAGATATCTATGTCCTAGGACGTGGAATCAACTATCCTGTTGCAATAGAGGCGGCACTAAAACTAAAGGAGCTTACATACATTCATGCCGAAGGCATACCGGGCGGGGAGTTAAAACATGGTCCACTTGCGCTCATGGATTCAAACGTGTTTGTAATAATTATCAATCCAAACGACTCGACTTATTCAGACACACTGACTAGTGCAAGGGAGATCAAGGCCCGCGGGGCAAAAATAATTGGCATCTCAGATGTAAAGAGCGATGTGTATGACTATTGGATACAGATTCCAGTAGCTGATGAGACATCATATCTTATCTCAGAGTTGATTCCAATTCAGCTGTTATCATATTATGCAGCACTAGAAAAAGATACGGATCCCGACTATCCAAGAAACCTAGCAAAGTCAGTTACTGTCAAATAGCCTGGAATATTCTTTTTCTGCCATCTCTAAAAACTTTGCAGAGTTATACCCTGTCTTTGCCATAGATGATATCATACATCCACCTGCACCTACTCCCTCCTTTACAAACCCCTCAGAGTATGCCCTGAGGCCTGGGAACTCCGAGTCCTCAAGTTTTGGGTTGACAGATATTGCAGCAATGTCGGCAATCTCTTTTATGAGGCCGACAAAGTTTGCACTCGAGTCATCTATGATATAACAGCTAGTACCAATAACGGTATTTTCTTCATTGAATCCTATCTTTGATGCAAAGGCCAGTACTGCTGCCATCTGTGTCCCTCCTGCAAGCATGACACGGGACACACCGGATGCCGAGCTCAGCATGCCTGCCACAAACGGAATCATCGGGTCACCCACCTTGGCTATAATACTATATGGATGATCAGAGTCTATTCTCTCAAGTGCAGATGCCGCAACCTTGTTTTTTAGCTCTATAGGATTCTTGGGAATACTAGAACTTACCCTGGCATCATATCCTAGTGCTCTGAGTACTGCAAGCGCAGTAGTTGTCCCACCGGGAATACTCTCGCCTATTATCAGACAGTCAGTAAGGGACGCTAGACTTCGTCCTATAATTCTGCCATAATCCACTGCATGAGACACCTGAGAGTCAGTCATGGCATCAGACACGGAGATGTTTTTCCCCGATGACATGCCCGTATCAATGAATGGCAGTTTTGGTGGAATCTTGCTTCCGGCATTAATTGTCAGGTGCGGAATGCTTGCCGACTCGAGTGCAGTCTTTGTGAGCAGTCCCGGTGTAGGTTTGCCGTCAGGTGTCATTGGAATTTTGTCGATTGTTTTACAGTACCCATAATGAAGATATTCTGCATCTGCCGGGGGGGTAAATTTGATAGAGTCAATGTCTGCGCCTGCAAGTGTAATGCCTGGAATCTCACATGTCTCAGTGTAGGATATTACAAATGAAAAAAGAGACCTGCCAGACTTTAGGGATTCAACAAAGTTGTATCCCTGGCTTTTATTTCCAAACACCTCAAAGTCTTTCATCATCAGTTTACCCCATCATATCAACAAACTGCTGTTTGGTTCTCTTGTGCATCACATGGTTTGTCATCTTTTCTGCCCCAAGTGTAGATGTCTGGGTACTCCCATAGTTGTGGCCGGAATACATTACCAGGTCATCATCGAGATTATACAATACATCAAAGAGGCTGTCATAGAGATCCTGTACGCTGCCACCTGCAAGGTCAGTCCTGCCACAGTTTCCAACAAACAGCGTATCACCTGAAAATATCTTGCCGTCCCCTACAAGGCAGATACTGTCCTGGGAATGGCCAGGTGTATGAAGCACCCGGAGTTTCGAGTCTCCAAACTCTATGAGATCGCCATCAACTACGGAAATGTCGTGCTCTAGTTCAGATGACTTGTGCTGTATGATTTGAGACTTTGTGGATTCTGCCATTGCCTGGTTTCCAAGCGTATGATCAAAGTGATGATGGGTGTTTACAATATATTTTATTTTTAGATTATTTCGCTTGATTATCATCTCGAGTTCCATCAGATCCCAGGAGGGGTCAATTATGATTGCCTCGCCGGTATTCTCATCTTCAACTATGTAGGCAAAGTTTTGCATGTTGCCTACCTGGATTTGATGAACCTTCACAGTATACCCTCCTCAGATTCCGGAGGAATGCCAATCTTTTCTACAAACACCTTGCCTGTCAAGTCTCTTCTCTTTGGGATGCCTTGCTTCATTTTGTGAAAAGTAACTGTCATGTCACACTTTGTAAATATATTTGCAGTCAGCCCCGTCTGCGGGTCAAGGCCTGATGGGACATCGACGGCAATCTTGTAGCAGTCAGAAGCATTGATGTATTTGATAGCAGACGCATATGGCTCCTTAATGTCTCCAGATATTCCGGTTCCAAATATTGCATCAATTATTACATCAGGAATATAGTTCAGAGTAACTTCAGATAGCAGTTTTACTGATGGCATCTTTTCTAGTATAGACCAGTTCCATCTGCTCTCTACAGTCTTTATCTCTGCAGGTTTGCCAAGAAGAAGAACTCGAACCTGAGCTCCATATCCTGCCAAGTGCCTTGCCATAACCAGCCCGTCACCGCCGTTGTTTCCTAGTCCTGCAATGACCAAGATGGATGATAATTTAATGTCATCAACTGCCTCTACCAGGCGTCTGACAGCAGCTGCACCGGCATTTTCCATCATGAACTTTTTCAAAAATCCCATCTCATGACCCCTGTTCTCTATAGCATACATTTGATCAACTGTAATCTCCATGTGTATGATGAAATATTATCTAAAATAAGAGTTTAGCAAACGGCTTTATCCTAGTATTTTTTAGTTCCAAGACATGACACTAAGGGACGTAAAATCCTCACTTGGCAGAATTGCAAAGTCATTAGAAAAGACTCGGGATTCAAGAGAGTTTCTGCTAAAAAATACAAGAGAGATAGTCATTTTGTGTAGCAAGTCGATCATTGCAGTACATGCCGGTGACCTGGCAGCAGGAAAAAAGCACCAAAGGCGGGCAGAGATGTTGCTAAAGAGATACAAAAAGAGAGCTACAGGTGAGCTGAGGCGATACCTGATTACGCCTGAGCAAGAGTTTGTAGAGGCAACGGCTCTTATTGCAATAGTTGAGAAAAGAGAGATACCTTCTGAGAAAAAATTGTCAGTTATGCCCGAGTCATATGTTTTAGGACTGCTTGACTGTGTCGGGGAGCTAAAGAGACAGGTGTTAGATAGGATTCGGGTAGGTGAGATTGACGAGGCGATGCGGGTCTTTGAGATAATGGAGGAGATGTATCTTGAGCTGTATACTTTTTCAATGTATGACAAGGTAGTAAAAGAGTCAAGACGAAAGATTGATGTCAACAGAATGCTAGTAGATGATGTCAGGGCGATAATAACAGAAGAGAAGAGACGTACAGAACTAGTCAAGAGACTAGAGGGATAGTGCGGACGATGGGATTTGAACCCACGAACTCCTAAGAGACTAGCCCCTCAAGCTAGCGCCTTTGACCAGGCTGGGCGACATCCGCAACATGGCCTGCTTGAATGGTTTTTATAATCCTTGATTACTTTTTTGTTCGTGTTAATTCCTGTTAGATGTCTGACCTGTGGAAGGCTGATTGCAGACAAGTATGATGATTATCAAACAAGGATAAAGGCAGGAGAGGATCCTACAAAGATCCTTGATTCCTTGGGTTTTGAGAGATACTGTTGCAGAAGGATGCTCCTAACAACTGTTGAGACCATACAGCAAGTCATTCCTTTCTACGAGGCAATTCAGCGAAGAAAGCAAGAAGTCCAATCAGAGTTGGAGTAGCTTTGACTAGAATCTCCTCAGTTGAAGGACGGATTCTATACAACAGCAGAGCAAGCAAGACCATAGAGGTGGACGTTTATTCTGATAACAAATTTTTAGGCAGGGTATGTGCGCCGTCAGGTGCTAGTGTAGGAAGACACGAGGTTGCCGGTTTTCCAGACGGAGGGCCAACACAGAGTCTTAGAATCCTAAAGGAGAACTCGGCAAAGTTTGTCGGTCTCGAGTCATCAGACTTGGAGGGAATCCATGACACACTAAACGAGATAGACGGTACTGATAACTATTCTGTGATCGGGGGAGCTCTTGCCTTTGCTGTAACAATTGCGGCAACAGAGTCAGCATCAAGAGCTGCCGGTGTACCGCTGTTTAAAATGCTCTCATCAAAATCATCATTTAGATTTCCGCGTCCTCTAGGAAATATTTTAGGCGGCGGTGCGCATGCAGGACCTGGAACACCAGACATCCAAGAGATTCTAGTATGTGATATAGGCTCAAAGAATATTGAGGATGTAATTGATACTAATCTGTCCATACATAAAGAGCTGCGCGACATACTAGAGAAAGAAGACCCCGACTTTACAAACGGCAGGGGGGATGAAGGAGGCTGGGCGCCAAGACTAGATAATCAAAGAGCCCTCGAGTTATCAGCCAAGGCATGTGAGAATCTTGGATTTACCCTGGGAGAGGAGGTATCACTTGGAGTAGACTTTGCGGCATCGACGCAGTGGGATGAGCAAAAGAAAAAATATGTCTATGACAGGGAAGGATTTGAGAATTCCTCAGGGGAGCAGATTGATTTTGTGGCAGATATAATTGAGAAATTTAAATTAATTTATGCCGAAGATACAGTCCACGAAGAGGCGTTTGGGGACATGGCAGAACTAACAGCTAGGTTTCCAAAGACCCTGGTTACAGGAGATGACCTGACAGTTACAAGCAGGAATATCCTCAGAAAGGCAATAGATGCAAAGTCATGCAATGCTGCAATCCTAAAGGTAAATCAGGCAGGCAGTCTCTTTGATGCCATGGAGTTTGCAAAGGAGGCAGCAAGCAACAATATCAAACTAGTTACATCACACAGGTCAGGCGAGTCTACTGATTCGCAGATAGCTCATATTGGCATTGCTACAGACTCAAAGATGCTCAAAGTTGGCATTGTTGGAGGAGAGAGGGTGGCAAAACTCAACGAGTTGTTACGGCTCTCAGGGCATGGTTTAATATGCGGGATGGCAGAGGTTTAGAATCGTCATGAGTCAACAGGCAGAGATCACTGACATCAAAAAAAAGGTCTTCAACACAGGAATCAGGGTTGGAACCCATGTAAAGACAAAGTTTATGGAAAAATTTATCCGCGAGTCCAACCCCGAGGGACTCTATACGCTTGATTTGGATATCACACTAGAAAAGATTCAGACAGCAGCTAGGTTCATCAACAGGGTAGGAGTAGAGAATCTCATCGTATGCTCTGGCGTAAAGAGCGCAACTACCCCGGTTGAAAAGTTTTGTGAGTGCTTGGGCGCTAAAGGGTTACTTGGAAGATTCATGCCGGGAACCCTGACAAATCCCTCATTACGTGAATATATTGAACCAAAGCTGGTATTGATTTCAGACCCCCAGGTAGATCAGCAGGCAGTTGTGGAGGCAACAAATGCAGGCATCCCAATTATAGGAATTGCAGATACAGATAACATTACATCAAACCTGGATGTAATAATTCCTGCAAACAACCGTGGGATACAGGCCATAGCAACAGTCTACTGGCTGCTGGTACGTCAGGTATTAATCGACAGGGGGGAATTAAAAGACAACGAGTCGACAAAGTACGAGATTGATGATTTTGAGACAAAGATCACCAAAGAGGAGATCGAGTAAATTTTCAGTGTCCTATTGAAATCTAGAGCTTCTGCACCAGGAAAGGTAATTCTCTTTGGCGAGCATTTTGTAGTGTATGGCGTCAAGGCGGTTCTCTGTGCAATAAATAAGAGAGTGTATGTGACTGCAGAAAAGACAGACCAGAAAAAAATAGTCATAAAGTCAGATATTGGCGAGCTGACTTTGGAGCCAGACAAAACAGTTTCAGAGATTAAATCGCCGCTAAGACCATTTTATTATTTGGCAGACAAGATGATTAAAAATCAGGACACGGGAATCAAAGTTATCATAGAATCAGATATTCCGCCAGGAGTAGGCCTAGGCTCGTCATCAGCATGTTGTATTGCAGGAGCTTCTGCAATATCAAGACTATTCAAAGATACGTCTAGAGAAGAGGTTCTCAAACTAGGAGTAGAGGCAGAGAAGACAATCTTTGAGGATACCTCAGGTGCGGATTGTGCTGTCTGCACGTATGGAGGAATCATAGAGTATGAAAAAGACAAATTCCAAAAGATAAAAACACAGCCTGATTTTCATCTAGTCATTGCAAACTCTGAGATAAAACGCACCACAGAGTCAGTAGTGGCCAAAGTAAGACGCCACAAGGAGAGAGATGAGGGAAAATTTTCTGCCCTGTGCGACAAAGAGTCAAGGCTGGTATCAGATGCCCTGAGACTGATAAATGAGAACCGCGTCCAGGAACTGGGCGAGAAGGTGGCAGAGAACCAAGAGTATCTCAGGGACATAAACGTCTCAAATGACATACTAGAGGAGATGATAAAGATAGGACAGAGTACATCATTTGGCGCAAAGATTACAGGTGCCGGCGGAGGGGGATGTATCTTTGCGCTTGCTGATGAATCAAATCTTGGCAATACGATAAAGCAGTTCAGGGACAAGAATTATGATTGCTTTTCAGTCAAGATTGATTTTAAGGGACTGGATACTTTTTAATTGATCAGATTTGTTTAGGACAGATATATGATTCTGATAAAGCTGGGGGGTTCTGTTATCACAAACAAAAAGAGGCCGCTATCGGCTAGAAGAAAGGCAATAAATGTCCTCGCCAAAAATTTAAGAAAGATCAAAGAACCAATAATACTTGTTCACGGGGGCGGTTCATACGGACACTATTGGTCAGCAAGGTACGATATGCATACAAAAGAAAAGAGATATGACATGAGAGGTGTTGCAATAGTTAAAAATTCAATGATACAGCTAGACAAGATAGTTTTAGATGCGCTGTTACACAACAAGCTAAATCCATACTCTGTTCCCCCCACTGACTTTATGTCAGGGAATAGGCCGATAGCTGCCAAGGTAAAAGAGATGGCAGCTATTGCAAAGGCAGGCCTGATTCCAGTCACGTACGGCGATGCATTGTGGTTTGGCCAGAAAAAGACATACATCTTGTCAGGGGACAAGATTATGACACATCTTGCAAAGATACTAACCCCCAAGCTCTGCATCTTTGCATTAAATGAAGACGGGCTGTATTCTGACTTTGAATCAAAGGAATTAATCTACAAGATAGATAACCGGCGCCCAACAATTCCAGAGAATGCCGCAGACGTCACAGGTGGGATGAGAAGAAAGGTACAAGAAGCAACAAGTATTGCAAGGGCAGGTACCAGTGTCTTTTTTGTAAATGGAAACAAGCCTGAGAGAATTCTTGAGGCAGTAAAGAACAAGACATTTGAGGGAACGCTGTTTAGAGGTAAGAGAAATGTCTGAGTTTGTAATTTTGGTGGACAAATATGACAACCCCATAGGCACAGAAGAAAAGACAAAGTGTCATCTGCCAGACGGAAAGTTACACAGGGCATTTACGGCATTGTTATTTGATAGTAAAAAGAGACTGGTCCTTACAAAGAGAGCCAAAGAAAAGATGCTATGGCCAAAATACTGGGATGGAACATTTGCAAGCCACCCAAGGGAATCAGAGACCTATGTCTCATCTGGGGAGAGGAGAATGCCCGAAGAACTCGGAGTAAGTGGTACTTTGGATTATCTGCACAAATTCGAGTATCATGTGCCATACAAGGATGTGGGATCTGAAAATGAGATATGTGCAACGCTGATAGGAATTATCAAAGAGACTGCAAAACTAAGGGAGATAAGAGGCGAGATTGATGAGATCAGATGTATTACAGCAGACGAGCTGGTCTCAGAATTAAAGAGTGACCCCGAGATTTATTGCCCATGGATGCTAATTGCACTTTGGTTGCTAGAGAGATCAGATGTGTCTGCACTCGAAAGACATGCAGATATTTTAGATACATGGACGGGTAAAGAGATGAGTGATGAGCTGCTAAAGGCAATCAAGATTCACATACCAGATGATAAATGGAGACAGGTCAATGAAACAAAGTAAAATTAAACAAAACGCAAAGACCGTAGACAGATACCTAAACTCAAAGCTAAGAGGTGATCCTAAAGGACTCTATGATGCTGCAGGACACCTGATCATAAACGGCGGGAAGAGACTCAGGCCATACATGGTAATTAAGAGCTGCCAGATTCTAAGGGGCAAGACCCGGGATGCAATGCCTGCTGCAAGTGCAGTGGAGATGATACATAATTTCACGCTAGTTCATGATGATATTATGGATAATGATGAGATGCGCCACGGGGTTTTGACAGTCCATAAAAAATTTGGTATGCCAGTTGCAATTCTTGCAGGCGATGTACTGTTCTCAAAGGCCTTTGAGACCATTGCAGAGTCGAGACTCTCAAGTGATGCCACCAACAGACTAATCTCAAGGCTTGCAAAGGCATGTGTAGACATATGTGAAGGACAGTTACTTGATATAAAGATGGGTCAGGAGAAAAATATTCCATCTCAGGCCAAATACATTGAGATGATCAAGAAAAAGACAGCAGCCCTCTTTGATGTATCATGTGCGATGGGGGCAATCTGCGCAACAAACAAGGCACGAGACATTGCAAATCTTTCGTCATTTGGAAGGAACCTAGGAATAGCGTTTCAGATAACTGATGATCTTATCGGTGTGATGGGCGATCCAAAGGTGACAAAAAAGCCCGTAGGAAATGACCTGCGCGAAGGCAAAAAATCGCTTCCAATTCTAATGGCAATAAAGTCATCAAGGGGCAATGACAGAAAGACAATTCTCAAGGCATTTGGAAATTCCAGAGTATCAAAGAGGGATCTCAGCCGAGCTGTATGCGTCATTGGGTCTTTGGGCATAGAGTCAAGTGTCAGGGAACAAGCCCTAAAGTATGCAGAAAAAGCAAAGAGATCACTTGGCAGATATTCGGGTCCTGCAAAGATAGAACTAGAGTCATTGCTTGATTTTGTAGTTAGGCGAAGTGTATAGAAATGGATGAACTAGAAGAGATCAGAAAGGTGGCACTGCAAAACGCCTTTGAGCATAAAGGACAGACCAGAGACAAGATAGTCCTAGGAAAAATTCTCAGAGTCAGGCCGGAATTGAAAAGCAAGATACAAGAGATTGCAAAAAATATCGCAGAAATTGTTGCCGCAGTAAACAAGCTAACACCTGCAGAGCAAGAAGCAGAGATTAGAACCAAGTTTCCTGAAATTTTAGAGCCCAAGAAAAAGATTGAAGAAAGAGAGGGTCTTCCGGAATTAAAGGGCGCAGTGCACGGCAAGGTAGTAACTAGATTTCCTCCAGAACCAAACGGTTATCCCCACATTGGTCATGCAAAGGCGGCCATCATCAATTCGGAATATGCAAAGATGTATGGAGGACGGTTCATCCTAAGAATGGATGACACAAACCCCGAAGCCGAAAGAATGGAGTATCATGCAGCAATCAAGGTCGGACTAGAGTGGTTGGGGATAAAATTTGACACAGTAAAGAACACGTCTGATGATATGGAGCTGTTTTATGAAAAGGGTGCAGAGCTTGTCAGTTTAACAAGGGCGTATGTCTGTACCTGCAAGAGAGACGATGTAAGCAAGAACCGAAGGGAGAGAAGAGCATGCAAGTGCAGCACAAAAGACACTGAAAAGAACATCAAGGATTGGGCAAAGATGAATGAAAAGTTCAAGCCCGGCGATGCAATTCTCAGATTTCGTGGAGACATGAAGGCAGATAATGCAGTAATGCGAGACCCCGTACTGTTTAGGATTATCGAGGCAAAGCACTACAAGCTAGGTGAAAAATATAGGGTTTGGCCAAGCTACGACATGGCAGTTGCCATAGAGGACAGTATTGACGGGGTAACCCATGCGTTTCGTTCAAAAGAGTTTGAACTACGAGAGGAGATAATTAATGCCATATTAGATGCGTTAAAGATGAGAAAGCCGTCTCAGGGGTTCTTTTCAAGACTCGAGTTTAAGGGAATGCCAACCTCAAAGAGGATTATCAGGCCACTCATAGAGGAAGGCAAGGTCTCATGGTATGATGATCCAAGACTGCCAACCCTTGAGGCACTAAAAAGAAGAGGTATAAGACCAGAGGCAATCAGGCGGTTTATCATGTCTCTAGGACTGACAAAGGCAAATACTCTGGCCCCCTTTGATGCACTAGAGGCATTTAACAGAAAGTTTGTGGACTCTGAGAGCATCAGGCTGTTTATGGTAAGTGATGCAAAAAAACTCTGTGTGAGGAATATGCCAATCTCATCTGTCAAACTTGCAAATCATCCAGTCAATGACATGGGAGAAAGAGAGATTGAGATTGATGGAAACTTTTACATCGCAGGAGATGATGCACGAAACATCAAAGATGGTACAAGAATTCGGCTCTTGGGGTTGGGGGACATATCCATAACAGGCCAGGGTGAAACGTTGGAGGGAGAGTTTCAAAAAGATTCAGGTGTTGATGCCGCAAAGATTCAGTGGGTCTCACAAAGGACGGCGCACAAGATTAAGATTATAATTCCAAAGACACTCTTTGACGGAGAAAAGTTTAACGAGAACAGTCTAGAAGAGATGGATGCATATACTGAACCGCACTATCTGCAGCTAGGAGAAGGAGATGAGATTCAGTTTGTCAGATTTGGGTACTGTAGAAAGGATTCACAAAACCAGGCGATATTTACACACAAGTGAAAGACGATGAAGATAGCACGATTATCATACAATAACAACGAGACATATGGTATTGTCAATGGAGATAATGTATCTACAAGAGATGAGATGATTCGTGAGACCGGAATAGATATGCCTCAAAATATCAAGGATTTTTTGTTTGAGGGGGGGTATGACAAGATTAGCGACAAGGCTCAGGGGTTGCCATATGGAGATAAAATTTCAAGATACAAGATACTATCACCAATTCCAGACCCAGGCAAGATTATCTGTTTGGCGTTTAATTATACAGACCATGCCAGAGAACAGGGGTTGCAGGCACCAAAAGCCCCAGTTATCATCATAAAGCCCCGAACGGCACTAAACAGTACAAAATCAGACATTATGTGTCCAGACTTTGTAACACAGCTAGATTATGAGATTGAGCTGGCACTAGTCATAAAGAGAGATTGCAAGAATGTTACCATAGAGGATGCAGATGATGCGATATTTGGCTATATGATACTAAATGATGTCTCTGCAAGGGATATTCAACTCAGGGACAAGCAGTTCACTAGAGCAAAGGGTTTTGATTCTTTTGCGCCATGTGGGCCGTGGATTACAACAAGAGATGAGATAATTGATCCGCACAACCTCAAGATGACTACTAGAATTAATGGCAGTCTAAGACAAGACTCGACATCAAGTAACATGGCCATCAAGATTCCAGAGATTGTTTCAGAGATCTCCAAAGTAATGACACTGGAAAAAGGAGACATCATATCCACAGGGACGCCGGCAGGGGTAATGCTGAATAGTTCAGATGCCGTATTTCTAAAGGATGGTGATGAGATAGAGATGGAGATTGAAGGGTTGGGAAGACTAGAGAACACCGTAAGAATTATCCAAAGTTCTCAAACATAGTTTCCTGATGAGCTAAGTGAGTTCTGTGATGTCAGCTAACAAAAGCCTTGTGTACCATTTCCACTCTGGGCAGTATCTACTCGGATACTTGTTGTGTTAATTTCATAGGTGTTATGGTATGATCAAAGTTTTCGATTTGGGTGGGCTTTGATATGACCTGACAAAAAATTCTGATCGAGACTTGTTTTTAGCAGACTGATCAGCTGTTATCTATCAATTCATCGTATAATCTAAATCGTCGGGGTCGCCTAGTAGTGATGGCGAGAGCCCGAAAAACTCTAAACCAGCCCAATGGTTCGCGGATTCAAATCCCGTCCCCTACGTGGTTATTCCTATTACACATGTGGGGGGATTAAAAATCTAGTGGTTTTGTGTAATCTCAGATGTACCCCCGAGTCATCACAGGCATAAATACCAGATCGAGATTCTTGCTTTAATCCAAATTACACAAAATCCCAACACTCGAACACAAATCCATTCTGAATTAAGACTGGTCTGTCTCAAAGGCCGTTGTAGGCTGTGTGTTGGTCTGGTCTGGATTTCTCGTATAAATCAACACTGTGAGTCTTTAACTATACATCAGATGACAACCTAGGCATCAGTTCAGGTATCAAAGATTATGCAAAACCACACACATACTGCTAAATTCCGTTGTTCCCAAGCTCAGATTTGCAGAACCGCTGATCGATACCATTAAAAATTCATCATAATCATAAATGATAATGATAGATACAAGACATTATCTGGACTTTGAGATAGTCAAAGAGCCTTGGAACAAATACAGCTTGAAAGACGGCAGCAAGCTAAAGACACGAACCATGTTAAAGTCAGCATGGTACACCGAAAAAGACAGTAGAAAGGAATACTCGGTAAATATGAATAACATGATTGTCATGATGTGTGACCCACGGTTGCAAGGTCCAAAGAATCAGACAAAGTATACACCCCAGCAGATTCAGCAGAATATAGAGATAAAAGATTCAATGTATGACACCATATCGTATGAGGCAAACGAGTATATCCTAGATGATACAACACGCATACTAGTACATTCAAACATTATAAAGATCGCAAGAACCAAGCTCTTTGATGTCGATGGCGATAGGAAATATCATGTTAATCTAAAAGAGTCCATAACAATAACACCGCCAGAACAGCAATAATCATCTAAAAAAATATTAAGCCAGTCCATACCAGCGATATTATGGGAAAGATAATAGTTGGCAAGACAGAAGACATTCCGCCTGGAAAGATGATAAAGTCCTCTGTTGACGGAAGAGACATCCTAGTTGCAAATATCAACGGAGAATATTACGCCACAGATGATACGTGCACCCACTCGGGTTCTAGTCTGTCTGAAGGAAAGTTGAATGATAGCACCATTACATGTGGATGGCATGCCGCAGAATTTAATTGCAAGACTGGCAAATTGGTGAAATTTCCAGCAAAAATCAGAGATTTGACATCATACAGCATAGTTGTAGAATCAGGAAACGTCTTTGTGGAGATGTAACTATATATTCCGAATTTCTAATAAAAGGTGTGAAAAATGACGGATGATGCTCAGAACAAAGAAGCAATGAAGGAGGCAGTTGGGACACTAGAGCAGATTATTGCAAGTAACTCAACTCCAAAGACAATAAAGAAATCAATCACAGACATGATTACGGGTCTTAATAATCAAGAATACTCGTTGTCTGTGAGGGCGGCAAACGCTGTTAGCTTGTTAGATGATGTTACCCAGGATCCAAACATGCCATCATACGTTAGAACACAGCTATGGCAGGCAGTCTCAAAACTAGAAAGCATACGAGAGTAAATTCTAATTATGAAGATTGAAGAGTATCTAGAGACCCTGCCATACAATTTACTAAGTGGTCAGGATGTCCAGTTGTCTACAAAGTCATTCAGAGAGATATTCGAGTTTGCAGGTTTGGGCAAGGATGATGTCTTTTATCATTTGGGCTGCGGTAACGGCAAAGGCATAGGGATTGCCCTAAACGAGTTTGAGGTAAGCAGTGCTGTTGGGATTGATAATGATTCAGAAAAGATAAGCCAGGCAAAAAAAAATCTCAAAGATAAAGCAAAATTAATTTGTCAGGACATACAAGGGACAGACATCTCAGAGGCCTCGGTAATTTTGTTCTGGTTTACAGATGAGAATATAATAAATGAGATGCTCAAAAAATTTGCAGACCTCAAATCCGGCACAAAGATAATTACAATCTGGGGGCCGCTTCCAGACTGTCTTCCAGACGAGGTAGACTTTCCATATATCATTAATCAGGTTCCATTCAAAAAGGCCAAAGACATGCAAGAGCAGCTGCGGGCAGTCTTTGGTGTGAAATGTGTGGATTTTGTCACAGCGTGGGAGTTTGCAGAGAGATATATAAAATCCATAGGAACACCCACGACCAAAAATGATCGGTTTTTGACAATCATACAGACGCTGACCATATGGATTAATGCAAGAAGGCTAGGAATCGCATGTGGGAGTGAAATTCCAGAGTCCATCAAGACATACATTGGTATAATGAAGCAGAGTTTTGGCATAGATTTTGAGCATCTTTTAAAGGAGTGATTTTGTGTAATCCTTTTATCTTGTTTTTGTATAAATGGTATCATGGAGGGAAGGCTAAACATCAATGTTTCTGCAGTAGATTATGACAAGACCAGCAAGGCATTGACTCGACAGTTATCACTTTTAGAGGAGATGGTACATGCCGAGAATAACTTTGTAATGACGACCTCAGAGTTTGCTTTTGGCTGGCATTTTTTTATCCTTAGCGTAAACCAGTCATTGATTGAAAAACTCGCAGAGATGATGGGGCCAGACTTTGATAGATTAAAAGGCAAGAATATTGATAAAAAGTTTTTGGCATGGCTTACAAAAAACATAGAGACCAAGTCACCTAGATTCAAGCTAGCAATCAAAGAGGAGATGGAATCAAGCAAGTTTGGAATCTTTTAATCATGGTGTATAGCTAGGCATGAATGATTAGGGGCAAACAAAGATTTAGTCACAAAGGTAAAAAATATTGAGAGATTAAACATTTTAATCCACATTAGGGAAAGGGACACCATATTGCAAGCCGCCGAAGTCTCGATAATTTTACCAACATATAACGAGTCAAAGAACATTTGGAGCATTCTTGAGCACATACAAAAGGCTATTCCAATGGGTCTAAAGGCAGAAACCATAGTAGTCGATGATAACTCGCCAGATGACACAGCAAGGATAGCAGAGGATTATTCAATCAAAGAAAAAACAAGCCACACGATTAATGTCGTCAAGAGAAAGGCAAAAAACGGGCTGAGTTCTGCAATACTAAGAGGAATTCAGGAGGCAACAGGCAATACCATTCTTGTAATGGATAGTGACTTTTCACATCCCCCACACATCATTCCAAAGATAATTGATACTCTGAGACAGACTAGATGTGACATTGTCATTGCTTCAAGATATGTAAAGGGAGGCTCCATCCAAGGATGGCCGTTTAAGAGAAAACTGATGAGCAGGATTGCAACTAGTATTGCAAAGAAGGGACTCGGAATCGAATCACATGACCCGATGTCTGGGTTTTTTGCATTTAAGAGAAATATCATAGAGGGATTAAAGTTTGATGCGATAGGATACAAGATGCTTTTGGAGATTCTAGTAAAGACAAAGGGTGTCAAGATTCAGGAGGTACCATATACCTTTATTGACAGGCAGGCAGGTGCAAGCAAGCTTGGGGTACTTGCTGTTATTGATTATTTCAAGTCTGTCTTCAAGCTATACAAGTATGGAAGAAAGGCAAGAAGAGAAGAAAAGAGAACGTCAGTCAGGTTCCTCTCAAAGGTTGCAAGATTCTTTACAGTCGGTGCATCCGGACTGGGAATAAACTATCTTGCATCCATACTATTGTCATCAAGTACCGATATATGGTATCTGCATGCAACTGTGATGGGAATAGCGTTATCTGTTACAAGCAACTTTTTCCTAAACAAGTACTGGACATTTGAGGACAGGGATTTTTCTGCAAAAAAGACATCCATACAGTACGGAAAATTTGCAGGGTTTAGCTCCATTGGTGCGCTAGTTCAGCTTGGAATGGTGTATTATCTGGTGGATGGATTTGACCTGTCATATCCCATTGCACTGATACTAGCAGTGGGGACTGCGGCATTTAGTAACTTTGTGCTGAACAAAAAGTGGACATTTAGAGAAAGAGTCTGGAGTTAAAGATGAAAAGGCCCTCGAGGGGAATCGAACTCCTGTCCGAGGATCCACAATCCTCTATACTAACCACTGTACTACGAGGGCCACAAAAAACAATTCTCTCTATCTAGTAATAATCTTTAAGGTCTAGCTGCGTGTAGATTTATTATTGACTAGGTAGAAATTACCAGTATGCGAAAATGGTGGATTGCAATGGCAGTATCAATAGGACTTGTTTGGATAGGCGCCAACTATTTTCTCCCATGGGCACACTAGTCTCTTAGATTCTGCGGTAGTTTGGTAGCGATCGCTTTAAATTTACTAGATTAGGGTTTACCTTCGACATGAGAAAGGGATTCATTACAGGCAGGCTACGATCAAATAAAAAGTCAGCAGAGATACCCATTGAGAATAAAATAGAGACTGCTCAGGGAGAGAGTTTTGTGTGGGTTGACTTGCAAAACCCAGACAGAGATGATGTTGAAAAGTTTGCAGCAAAGTACAATTTCAATGCCTTAAACATTGAGGACTGTTTGACAAAGTTTGAGCTTCCAAAGCTAGACAGTTATGAGGATCATTTCTTTGTAATACTTCATTTTCCACCACTAGCACAAAAGATAGGAGTATCAAAGAATAGTCAGCTGTCAATCTTTGTTGGAAGAGACTTTTTGGTAACAGTCCATCAGGGGGATCTAAGACCGCTAGTGGAACTAGTCGAGATATGCAAGACCACCATTGACTTGCAGAGAAGAGATAGACTGCTAGGAAAGTCACCTGGTCTGTTACTACACGAGATTCTAGATGTCCTAGTAGATGATTTGTTGCACACATCAAGAAAGATCATTGCAAATTTAGACGAGATTGAAGACAGGGTATTTGATGAGACAAAGCCCGTGGCAAGAAACATTGCCTTGCTTAGAAGGGAGATTAATAGACTAAGAAGGATAGCAAATCCGTTGAAAAAATTTGTTCTAGAGATAGCAAAAAATGTCAATCAGTTCTCACATGGCAAGGATGATGAACTCATATTGTACTATGACGATGTAATTGACCACATTGACAAGGTCATTGAGACGCTAGAAGAGTCAAGGGAGACCATGGAGATTTACAAGGATACGGATTTTGTGCTAAGCACTGAAAAGACAAACAAGGTTCTTGCAGTATTGACAATAATATTTACACTGGCAATACCGGCAACAGTGATTGGTACGTTTTATGGGATGAATGTGGACTTGCCTGGCGGGACGGGGGATAGTTCTATGCTTTTAGGCCCATTTACAACTTTGATCATAATAATAATTGCAACTGCAATACCGGCCATCATGATGTTTACATATTTTAAGAGACTGGGCTGGATTAACAGCTAGTACACGATCGTGTGAAAATTCTTGGCGTCAGTGTTCTAGAATTATGATATTTGCAGAATCGTCACGATGGGTAGCTGCATCAAAGACAAAGTCCAAAAAGCGCAAAATGGGTAACAATGCTGTCTGATAACTGTTCATGTTTTGTGGGCAAAAAGACTGCAAAGTTATAGAGTCCACATAGAGACAGAGAGCTGTTGGACAGAGAAATAAACACGAGACCATTATACACCATCTGCAGACAAACGGCAAGCTTTAGAGAGATTGTACACAAGAGCATAGACATGAGGGCCCCCCCACCCGCGTCTGTATACGTGAAATATTACAACGAGGAGAGACCGCACATCTCACTAGATATGGATGATTCTGATACTGGCATTTGAACGTAGAAATGCGATCAGAAAAAGCAACCCAAATATGACTAGGCGAAATCATTTTCATATATTACACAAAACTCAAAAAATGAGCTTAGATAAATACAAGATAATTTAACCCTAATTCATGGGAAAAATTAGAATACGAACAGGTAGAGGCACAGGTACTATCGAGGTGGATGATGATCCTACAAAATGGTCTGGAGAAGAGTTCAAAAAAGTCCAGGAAGCTAGGAAAAAGGCAGCTGCAAACAGGATGGTTCACACAGGCAGAGGAACTGGTTCAAGAAAACTAGGCGACATGCCAGAACCAAAAAAGTCACCCGACACAAAAGGAATGACTAGAAGTACCGGCAGAGGAACTGGTTCACGAAAAAGCAGAGGATAGAGAACACAGACGTTTGTGTGTGTCTAGTCTTCTCAAAAAAAAAAATTTTATTATATTTTCATATCAGGATTGCCAGATCTTAGCTTGTCCCAGTCTGCAAGAAAGTTCTCTAGACCAATCCTAGTCAGCGGGTGCAGTAGCATCTTGTCTAGTACTGCAGGTGGCAGTGTAACAACGTCTGCCCCAATCTTGGCAGCATCAACTACATGTATGGGATGACGTATACTTGCAACAAGGATCTGAGTTGTAAATTCATAGTTGAGAAATATCTCTTGAATCTCCTCAATCAGAGCCATTCCGTTCTGACCTATGTCGTCGAGTCTTCCTATAAACGGACTGACATATTTTGCGCCAGACTTTGCAGCAAGCAGTGCCTGGTTTGCAGAAAATATCAGTGTGACATTTACTGGAATGCCTTCAGATGATAGTGTTTTGCATGCCCTAAGACCGTCAGGAGTCATTGGAACTTTGACGACTACATTCTCACCGTACTGACGGAGTCGTCTGCCCTCATCTAGCATCTCAGAATATTCAGTAGCAACTACTTCTAGACTTACATCGCCTTTGATAATCTTTGCAATCTCCTGCATTGCATCCTTTGGATTGCCTCCCTCCTTTGAGAGAAGTGATGGGTTGGTTGTAATGCCGTCAAGCAATCCCATGTCATTGAATTTTTTTATGGATTTGAGATTGGCAGTGTCAAGAAAAATTTTCATAGTTTGCTCCTAACGTCTCTGACTTGGTTTGCTATATTAAAAGATGTTATTCCGTGCTTTTCTAAGAGCAGGTGTATCTCATCATCCCTAGCAGACTCGCCAAACATGTCGTGTACACCAACTCGCCTCACAGGTACGGGACAAGACTCTGAGACTGACTCGGTAACTGCAGAGCCCATCCCGCCCATAACATTATGCTCTTCTGCAGTCACAATACAGCCGGTCTCCTTTGCCGCCTTTGCCAAGATTTGGTCATCTATTGGTTTGATTGAGAACATATCCAAGACCCTGCAGGAGACCCCCGCTTGTTGTAATGATTCAGCGGCATCCAAGGCCATTCTGACAGTAATGCCACACGCAGCAATGGTACAGTCAGAACCATCCCTTAGAGTAATTCCCCGTCCGGTTTGGAATTCCTGCGAGTCAGAATGGACAAGCGTGGTCTTGGATCTTGCCATTCTCATGTAAAACGGACCATACTCTCTTGCCATCAATTGTGTCAGTTTTGAGACTGAGACAGTATCTGCAGGTATAAAGACACGAAAGTTTGGAATTACCCGCATTATTGCAATATCTTCAAGCTGCTGATGTGAGCCCCCGTCAGGTCCTACAGAGAGACCCCCGTGTGATGTAACTAGTTTTACATCGAGTCCCTTCTTTCCAGGAGGTGATGGATACGCAACGTTGTTTCGGATTTGATCGACGGCTCTTCCAGGTAGGAATATTGCATAAGTGCTAGCAAAGGAGATCTTGCCAGACGCTGCCAGTCCTGCAGAGATAGTTACGAGGTTTGCCTCTGCAATTCCAACGTTAAAGAATCTGTCTGGAAACTCTTTGCCAAATGCAGCGGTCTTTAGCGAGTCAGTTGTGTCAGCACCTAGAACAACAATGTCAGAGTTGTCATGTCCTAGCTGGATTAGTGTTTTTGAGTATTCTGAACGCATGTCAGTCATTTTGGGTTCATTCAAAGATATCCTGCCTCCTGTGCGATTTGTTTAAGCTGTTCTTGTTTTTTGCCAATTATATGCAAGTTTATCCACTTGTTTATCAGATCAGTACCCCCCAGCTGGTGTGCCCGGTCAAGCAGTGCCTGTCTTCTAGATTTGAGGGCTACTGTCCTAAAGTCCCGGATGGCTGACCTGATGTCGTCTTGTCCAACAATTGCACCGCCTCCAACAAAGACACGTGCGCCATCGGCAAACACCGATTCAATGTTTTCAAGATTTATGCCTCCGTCTGCCTCGATATATCCTGAGAAATTATTCTCACACAACACCTGATTCAGTCTTGCCATCTTTGCATGTGTCTCCTCGAGGTATCGCTGTCCTGACTTGCCAGGCACTACGGACATTACAATGAGTTGATCAAGGGATGGTAAAAATTGCCAAGACCAGTCAGGCAGTTCTGTGTCGGGGTTTATTGCAAGTCCGACACTGACCTGGTTTTGCCTTAGCAGATCATGAATTTCACCAAAGCTAGACTCGTCAGTTACTTCGGCATGGACTGTAATTATATCACTGCCGGCATCAACATAGTCTCTGACATGTTTTACTGGTTCATTAATCATCAGATGAGTATCAAACGGAAGTATGCAAAGTGTCCTGAGCTGTTTTATCTTTGTGTGATCAAAGGTCTTTGTCGAAACAAACATGCCGTCCATCACATCAAGGTGGACATAGTCAGCTCTGCCAGACACACAGCGCTTGACTTCGTTTTCCAGATTTGTCATGTCGCCTGCTATTATTGATGGAGCAATCATGAATTGCGAGTCCAGCTCAAGGTTGATTATTGGAACAATATCAGAGTCGGGTGCTTTGCCATGCCATTGTGGATTATCCTCCATGTGTTCTATGGATTTTCCCTTTATTGTTCTAGAGATTATTATGGTAGGTACCCCCTTTGTTGCATTAGCTCTTGTAATTGCATCATCAATCTGCTCTACTCTGTGTCCATCAATCTCAATGACGTTCCAACCAAAGGATCTCCACTTGTCACCTGTCTTCCATCTAGACGCATCCTTCCACATCTCAGAGAGATCATCTCCGTCTAGTATTTCATCAAGGGGCATCACTTTTTCGGTGTACGAGTCCTGCTGGATAAAGTTCCTGTCAAGAAAAGCAGTCAGGTTATCAACCCTATATTTTGAAGCAGTCATGGCCGCCTCCCAGACCTGTCCCTCATTAGACTCGCCGTCCCCAATAATGGTATAGACATGATGATCTTCCGAGTTTATTTTTGCTCCAAGTGCAATGCCAACAGAGTACGATAATCCCGTACCAAGAGAGCCCCCGCAAAACTCCACACCCGGACACTTTAGGTCTGGATGTCCCTGAAGTTTGCTACCAAACTTTCGCAGTGTCTGAATTTGGGACTCTGGAAAATATCCTGCAACTGCCATGTTAGAGAACAGTCCAGGAGCTGCATGTCCTTTGGATAGTACCAGACGGTCCCTTTTCTCCCATTGCGGGTCTTTGGGGTTAAATTTTAGGTGCCTGCCAAACAGACATCCCAGAATCTCTGCCATAGAAAATGACCCTCCGGGGTGTCCTGAGCCTGCAGCGTTTGTACCCCAGATCACCAGCTTGCGAGCACGTCTGATATTTTTCTTAATTTGATAGTAATCAAGCCCCATATCTATAGTCTTTTTCGGTAAATTGAATAAAAATCTATTTCTGTAAAATTTTAATTTGGTGGTCACATCATATTATTATGAAGATTATGGATGCGACTGTACTGTTTGATAATCGGTGTTATCTATGCACAAAATTTGCAAGGATGGTGAATTTTTTTGCCAGAGGCAAGATTGCAATGGTAGGACACTATTCGGAGCTTGGAGAGAACATAAGAGAAGAGATACTTGATGAGACCGCACTTGAGATGTTTTGGTTTATTGATAAAAAGAGAGCGTATGGTGGGAGAGCCGCCCTGATTCCACTAGCAAGGGCAGTCATATCAGTGAAAACAAAAAAGAGACATACCATCAATACTGATGCAGGATGCCTGCAAGACTGCAAGAGTGTCAAGTCCGTATTTCTAAGATCAGCTAGTCTGATTACAAGCAGCAGGATAATAGAATTATCTAAATAACGGCTCCCAAGATACGAGATGTATAGTGAAGATAAAGACTCAGAGTTCTACAAAGACTAGATCTAGTTTACTGTGTGGATTTGTGCTACAAGGCTCCAAAACAGTTCTAGGATTGCCAAATTTTGATGCTAGAACTAGGCGTGCCATCAACCAGTCACTAAAGGACATGGAAGGAAAGTTGGGAAGGCTAGTTGTAATTCCAGTGCACGGTAACATACACAGAGTCCTGCTTGCAGGTATAGGAAAGAGAGAAGACATTACAGGGGACACCATCAGGTCTGTCTCAGGCAAGATTGCCCTAAAAGCAAGAGAGTTAAAGCTAAAAGATTTTTCCATAATTGCGCCTCCCAATTCTGTAAACGACAAAGTATCTGCAGTATCTCAGATTGTTGAGGGCACAAAGATGTCCCTATACAAGTTTGACCAGTTCAAGTCCGAAGATACAGAGGTACAGCCGAACCTTACCATAATTGTCCCAAGATCAAACAAAGTCTCAAATGCCGTCAAGACATCTGAGATTGTTGCAGATGGTGCGATATTTGCAAAGAGCATTGCAAACCTACCTCCAAACAAGTGTACCCCATCAACACTAGCAACACTTGCAAAGACCATCTCAAAAAAGAACAAGATGAGGTGTTGTGTCATTTCAAGATCAGAACTAAAGAAGAAAGGCTTTGGAGGAATTATAGCAGTAGGTCAGGGAAGCAAAAACGAGCCAAAGTTGATTGTTTTGGAGCACATGCTAGGCCCAAGAAATGAGAGGCCGGTTGTCTTGGTGGGAAAAGCAGTAACGTTTGACACCGGTGGCATCTCATTAAAGCCCGGAGACAAGATGGATGAGATGAAGTTTGACAAGTGTGGTGGATGCACCATACTTGGAATAATGAAGGCAGTCTCAGAATTAAGACTCGCAGTCAATGTCATAGGGATTATCCCTTCAGTTGAGAACATGCTAGGTGGAGAATCATATAGGCCGGGGGACATAATAGAGCTGTATAGTGGAAAGACAGCAGAGATTCTAAATACAGATGCAGAAGGCAGACTCATTTTATCTGATGCCTTATCGTATGGGGAGAAAAAGTATGCGCCAAAGGCAATCATTGATTTTGCAACACTGACAGGCGCATGTATCATATCATTGGGAACAAACGTGGCAGCAATCATATCTGATGATGAGAGACTGGCAAAACAGATCAAGGACTCTTCAAAAAGAACCACAGAAGAGGTCTGGGAGCTGCCGTTAAATCAGGACTATATGGACATGATAAAATCAAATGTTGCAGATATGAAAAATGTGGGTATTGGACGGGCTGCCGGCACCATTACTGCTGCCGCGTTCTTAAAGAATGCAGTCAAAAAGACTCCATGGGCTCATATTGACATTGCAGGGGTTGCATGGACACAGGTAGCAACAAAGAAAAAGTCATACAATCCAAAGGGCGCCACGGGTTTTGGTGTGAGATTAATTTTAGACTATTTACAAAACTTGTAATGCTAGTATCCTCTGCTGTTTCTATCAGGTATTCCGGCATTTGGATTTCTCCAGCCATGTTTTTCCATCATGTGGTTTAACAGTCTGATATCATTATCACATGCTTCTCCACACACACTACAGTCTGGCATTGAGATAATTCAATGGTATCTATATTAAAATATTAAGAATGTCGGTTCTGTGTAATCTTTGGGAGTTATGCTTGAAATACTGATCTTATTCCAAAAGCCCCCCTTCACGGTTCTGTTATCTTATAGGAACTTGGCAAGTGTCTTTGAACTCTGCACTTGTTGGCTTTTGAACCGATTGATGCGGCATAGTTGTGATTTGAGTTGAATGGCGGATCAAGATAAATCATGTCAATTGAATTGTCTTCCATGCCTCGCATTACAGCCAAGTTGTCGCCAGTAAATATTGTCCTGGACTTGACGGCCAAAATGACCGCCTCGATATGGGCGGGCTAGTATACAGACAGACAGACCACAATCTAGGCGCGTCCTCCTAACCATCGGTTTTTCCTTTAATGGTAAAATTTGTGCGGTTTTCGTTTGTACAACAGACATCACATCTTTTTCTCCTGTCTAATTCTTAAATTAATAGTTTTTAAAATTGCTTAAGATCGATTTCAACTCTTTTTACTTACAACTGCTATCCATTGATCGTTTACCTTATCCATTGCCCAATCTAAATACTCCCCCTCTTTCAGACTCATCTGTTTTACTATCACCATTGGGACTGTGGTTCTTAATGAATTGGCTATGTTTGCAGATACCAGTTTTGTTGTTTCTACCATAAGGTAATAAAAAAGGTATGGATATTTATTATTACCTTATTTTAATACTACCTTAAAGATTACCTTACATTTATAAACAACAAATAATACCTTATTGTATGAATCAAGAAAAAATGAGGGCGATGATGACAAATCACGGGTTAAGTGAGATTTTCCATTTCGCTGAGCCAGTTACGGTTATGATGAAAGCCGTGACATCTGAGCCCTCATTTTTTGATTCTTTTGATTCTATATTAACTTTTGAGGTGTTTGCATGAACCAACAGAGAACCCAAAAATCTCAATTAATGATTGAAAAGAATGGGTATGCAGAACAGACTGCTCCTGGCGTTTATCAGGTCAAGCGCCAGTTTAACAACTCTGTACACTATACCGTCACTAGAACCGGCAACGGTCTAGTATGTGATTGTGATGATTACAAACTAAACAGGGCGGACTGCAAACACATCAAAGTTGTATTAGAGACTATCAAGGCAAATCAGATACCAGACCAATCATTCAGAATCATGGAAAGTTCAAAACTACAACTTTGCAAGTATTGTGATTCAGGCAGTATCACAAAAAAGACTATTAGAAAAAACCAAGAAAGGCACGGTACAAAGATACCTATGCAAAGAATGTAAAAAGACATTCAGTATTAACTATGGATTTGAAAAAAGACAATTCGATGATAGCACTATCACGTGGTCCTTGCAGATGTACTATTCAGGAATGAGTGTCAGGGATATTGAAAATAATTATGAGATGATGGGAATCAAAGTTGATCATTCTACAATCTATACATGGATTGACAGATACTCTAAAATGACTTCACAGTATCTTAATGGTATCGTCCCAAGAGTTGGCACTTGGTTCAGAGCCGATGAGGTCTAGGTTAAGATCAATGGTAAGAGATGTTATCTATTTGCCTCAATGGATGATACCAGCGACTAGGTCAAAGATAGAGATTTTACTTTATCTTGCGATCTATGTTTTTGAGAGTTGCAGACACCTCAGTAAGTGTTGATGCCATCTCCTTTTGTGAGGTGACCATCTCCTTTTGTGATGAAGCTATCTCAATGAGAATAACTGTATGCATTCCAAGTTTGGTATTTATCTCATCTAATCTTTCACATAGTTTTGTAGCTACACGACGTGTTCCAAGCATCATGTATATTCCTACGGAAGCATCAATAATAAAGACAGTGCTCAATACGGAAAGTACTTTGGAATAAGGTGGAAATATGCCTATTACAAGAATTGATACTCCCAGAATAGATAGCACGCCAAAAAACGTGTGGTGTTTTATGGCATCAATTGTATCTTTTGAAATACGGGGGAGTCTCTTACCTATGCCCAAAATTATCTCCCCATTTATTCTCATAGCCCGATAGCAGTTTTGTATATGTGTTCTCTAAACTTTGTTTAATCATATTTGGGTTGTTTTTTCTGATCGCATTTCTATATCCAAATGATAGCCCTGTGTTAGCCGAGTCATACAATCTCTTGCTCGTTACAATATTTGACGTAGAAAGACTAGGGCAAAGATAGAGATTTTACTTTATCTTGCGATCTATGTTTTTGAGAGTTGCAGACATCTCAGTAAGTATTGATGCCATCCCATTTTGTGATGTGACCATCGCCTTTTGTGATGAAGCTGTCTCTTTTTGTAAGGTGATCATCTCCTTTTGTGATGAAGCTGTCTCTTTTTGTAAGGTGATCATCTCCTTTTGTGATGAAGCTATCTCCTTTTGTGATGAAGCCATCTCCTTTTGTGATGAAGCTGTCTCTTTTTGTAAGGTGATCATCTCCTTTTGTGATGAAGCCATCTCAATGAGAATATCTGTATGCATTCCAAGTTTGATATTTATATCATCGAATCTTTCATATAGTTTTGTAGCTACACGACGTGTTCCAAGCATCATGTATACTCCTACGGAAGCAGCAATAATAAAGGCAGCGCTTAATACTGAAAGTACTTCTGAATAAGGTGGAAATATGCCTATTACAAGAATTGATACTCCCAGAACAG
>DAXZ01000068.1:0-2440 GCA_002506665.1 Nitrosopumilus sp. UBA526
AAGGTAATACTGACACTAGAGACTGCAGTTACTGCTGAAAATATTGGCCGAGTTACAGTATTATACGATCCACAAGGTGACCATAAAATTGCTATAGGCAATGCTGTACTGCCAGACTTTGCAGCAGAACCAGTTAAGAATATTTTGCGTCCAAACCCCTAGAATAATGCACAGCTAAAGAGACTCAGAAAAGAGTTGATGCAAAACCCACAGAAATATGATTTTCCTGCTCCAACATGGTTTTGTGGGTTTGCAATGCCCGCCGTCACAAACACGTCTTCTAACTTGGCGTGTCCCACTTTGTTGTCATTTATTTTCTCTACATCATACATGTCTAAATCTGAACTACATACATAGAATCTGACACGCTCAATATGCCTCTGATCGTCATACCTGTGCTTTTGAGACACAAAGCTTTTTGCAGATCTTGGGATCCAAATCTCTTTCGGATGTAACTAACTATCTCGGTTGTGGGAATTATGCAACAAACTTTCATAAACACAATTCATTTATTTCAGCTAAAATTTACAAACAAACCGTACTATCTTAAAACCTCAAAGACCTTTACTTTGTATTTCTTGTAGTCATGCATCTCAGAGTCATACACTTTTCGCAGTTCCGGATATTTTGCCTCATCTGCAAGAATGTCTTGAAATACAAAATACCTGTTATCTAACTTGTCATCAATTATCACATACGAAATATCATGCTCATCAATAAACATACCAAGCGAATCATAATCCAATATGGCATATCCTGGGACTATCAGGGTTATTGACTCATTGGCATCCACTTTTAGTGGAATGGCACCTGTGAGATCAAGTATGTTCTGTCGGATAAAATTATAATTATCCCCCATTATTGTACCTTGGAAATTATCAGCAACGTACATTCCAAACAGCTCTTTTTCTGAAAACAGCTCTTTATCAAATCTCAACTGTTCATTGAGAAAACCCGCCGAGGTGACAACAAGTCCTGCACACAGACAAAGCATAAAGATATCTCGCAAGCTGTACTTTGCAAAAATCCTCTGGATTGCCATTGCAGAAAAGACACAAAATACGGGTATCAGCAAAAACAAATTTCTATACACTCCTGATACTGCATACTGCGGAAATGCAACTAGCAGTGATGTTATCACAACTGATAACAACACCTTGGTTTGATAGTCCATTCTCCTAAAGGCAATTAGCAGTCCTATGGGCGTAAATATAACCAGGTAAGGAATGCTGACTCTGAATATGTGATACATCTCTTTTAGTAACATGTTTTGATATATGGCATTCTCAGAATCCGTCAGGTCAGGCAGTATGGGATTGATAAGATGTGGATTAATTCTCTGGCCGTCTGCTGCCTCGATAACAGATGTAATCCTCCACAAAAATGGAATCTCATCATTCTCTAGTGGTATCATAACATACTGGACACTACACAACACAAATATCGCAACTCCGATCATACAGATTCTTGCCAGCTGTCTCTTTGACTGAAATCTCAGGCCAGCTCCTATCAGAACAACAATTAACATCACAATGCCATTTTGTCTTGTATCAAACGACAAGGCGGCAAAGACAAACGCCAGCAAAAACAGCCTGTCATCTTTTTGCAAGACAAAGTAAAGTGATATCACAGACAAAAACAAGAACAACGGCTCTGTGATGGCAAAGCCGGAATTCTCAATCAAGTTTGGGCCTAGAACATACAAGAGCGCCGCCATGTATGCATATCTTTTCTTGACAAAATGTTTTGCAACAAGATACACTACTGGCATCGTACCAACAGAGACTGACAGTGCAACTACTCTCATGACATTCAGATAGTCCAGCTGACTCTCAAACCCAAATGGCGCAAGAAATACAGACAGTACCAACGGCCACATAAAGACAAAATCAGTCCCCAATGCTCCAAAATCCCCGCCTGCAAAGTTCAATGCTCTTGCAAGATATGTAACAGAATCCGGAGCAGACGATGCATACTCCCAGGGTGTAAATATTACCCTTATGGCAATACCCAAGACTGCAATCAATGATAAAACAAGGACAGCATTATTTTTCTTTATACTCGAGACCATCATTATTTTTATGCCAATGCTTGTCCCATTAAAACCGTTTTTAGCCCCTCTCCAGCTTTCTCCTAAACAGGTACAGTGATGCCGTCTCACAGACAGATGCCATGACTATGGCAGCTGATATCCCAACAATCTGATACAGGCCGCCTAGTGTGACTATGAGGATTACTAGCACCACAAGATATGCCAAAGAACTGATCGTTACAAACTTGTTTTTTTCTTGTGCCAAAAAGTCTGACATGTACATGTACGATATTGTTCTTGGAACTATGGCCACACTGACAATCTGCATTATAATTATCGCATCCTCATACTTTGGAAACAAAGCCTGGATAAATGCAGGTCCAAATATTACTGACACCACTGCAAGAA
>DAXZ01000068.1:2510-7858 GCA_002506665.1 Nitrosopumilus sp. UBA526
CCCAAATGATAGTTTCCCAGAACTGCAAATCCAAAGACTGGGCCTATCAACAACTTGTCTGTGGACTGACTAAATGTTCTTGTCAAATCTGTAATGTAGTTGTTTCTTGCAAACCTTAACCGGGGTCTTAGCAGTGCAAAGTCAATCCTAGTCTCTTTATATCCGTGGTACAGTCTGATGCAATACGGCATGTATGATAATGCAAATCCAAACAGTATGCCTTCAGGACCCATTATGTGATAAAATACCACGGCAAGAACTATCTGCAATATCTTTTGGGTAATATAGTATATGGAATATTTTCTGTAAAACTTTCTTCCTAGTATCTCACTTATTCCAAGTCCAAATATCACAGCACCAATTATGTACAAACTCATACCAACATTCTCAAACAGGAACAGTGTAACGATGGTAGTACACGATGCAATGACTAGTACGAGTGAATAAATTGTGGACTGTAACTTTATCTCCTTTGCAGTATATACTATCAGAGTTGTTCCCATGCCTGCCATGGATACTGTGGAGCCAATTGACGCTATTGCAATCAGAAAGCTCAGCTCACCATAGCTAGTAGAGCCTAGCAGGGCTGCCATGTAAAACCAAAAGACGCCTGAGAGTGCCGTGCCTATGCCCATGGCTACGCCTATGTGCGCCAACCCCTTGAATCTCCCAAGGACTCTTTTAATCTCTCTCCGGTCCATCGTGCTAATTGCTATGACGTTCCCTTACTACATTTACAATCGAATAGAGTATGATTGATGTCACCATGAGCATCATTCCAAAGATTGTTGAACCTATGCCAATAAGCGTTACGTTGGTAATCATCATCCCGGTCTGGGAAAATTCCTGAATCGTCCAAGCTATAAAGAACAGTCCTATAACTAGGAACATCATTCCCGGAATTCCATAGAATCTTAGCGGTTTCTCAATTGACATAAACTTGATAGTGCTCATGACAACTGACGTACCATGAGATACGGGATTGTGCGTTGACGTATCTCCCTTGTATAGGACAGTTATTGGAACTTCGAGAATCCTGAATTTTTTTTGGTTGGCCTTGATAAGTATCTCAGTTGACACGCCCATTCCATACTCTGAAGGTACGATTGACTCTATCACTTTTTTGTTATATGCCCTAAAACCACTCTGAGAATCTGTAACCTTGGTGTCAGTTGACAGATTAGTTATCTTTGTTATTGCCTTTATGCCGACCTGACGATACTGCGGAACATTACTCTTGTCTCCAAGAAACCTAGAACCAATCACAATGTCTGCCTTTTTTGTTATGATTGGCTCTATGACACTCGCTATGTCCTCAACTCTGTGCTGACCGTCTGCATCAAAGGTAACTAGGGTATCGGCATTCATCTCTCTTGCCTTTAAAAACAGGCTTCTGATTGCCGCCCCGTACCCCAGATTTTTCTCATGTGTAACTAGCGTGGCTCCCATCTTTTTTGCAATGACACCTGTCATGTCATCAGAACCGTCATCACACACAATTATTTCATCTGCAACACTCTGAAGCTCTAGTATTATCTTTGCAATGTTTTTTTCTTCATTAAACGCCGGCAGGCCAATGACTTTCAAACCATACATCCCTCACTGTCTTGTTTCATTGCTAGTTTTAAAACCATGTCTTGTTTCATTGCCTTATACTCTCTAATTCTATGGACTTTTTTATCATTTTTCTCTCAATATGCTCGTCATTTACTGCACGAAACGATTGAATCCTTCTTCTCTCTATTAGCGTATCCCTCATCTTTAGAATATTCCAAAACATCCCCTTAAATGCCAAGCCAACATATGATATCTTTTTTGTCTTGACTGCCATAAATGTTCCATGCAGTATTATCAAAACTAGGGCTATGGGCAACCGCTTGATGATGTTTTTAGACGAATAGTTTTTCAGCATTACTCTTATTCTGTTCTTTGATATGCCATGATAGAATCTATACTCGGGCATTGCTATTAACTCTGAATCAAAACTGACATGCAACTTTTCATCGACATAAAATGTATTGCTTGTCCCCCCGCCAATATTCTGAGACTCTATGCCTTCTGCGCACGATATATCATACCCTGCAATATGCATCCTCCAGCACAAGTCAATGTCTTCTTGATACATAAAGAACTCTTGATCAAATGCCCCTATCTCATCTATGACTGTTCTCCTAGTCAGTATACAACCGCCTGCATAAAACAGGTTTGTCTCCTCATTACTGCCCTTCATGCATGGCGAGCCATAGATATCATATGCTGCACCATACTCGGCATATGACATGCCATCTGTAACCACTCTGCCAAACACACATCCTATCTTGGCATTGTCATGTATTGCAGAGACTGACTTTGATATCCAGTCATCACTCATTATTCTGTCCTGGCTTAGAAACAAGAGCAGCTCGCCTTTTGAATTCTCAATTCCTGTGTTGCACCCGCCACAATAGCCATCATTTTTATCGCAGTTGATAATCTTTAACGGAATTTTATTCTTGTATGACTCTAGAATCTCTGCAGACCCGTCTGAAGAGTTGTTATTGATTATAACTAGCTCATAATTTTTGTATGTCTGAGACTCGATAGAGCACAAAAGTCTATCAAGAAAGCTCTTGCCATTATGTACGGGAATTATAATGCTCACACGTGGGGACTGCTTCTCTGTTTCCAACACCACTTCTCACTTTATGGCCTTAATATCTAAATTATCACGCCTCAAACTTGGAAAATGTATTTATCTGATTTTTCTTGTAGAATTTCATGCCATTTACTTTTAAAAGACTGAGCATATCTGACGTAATTCTAGCAAGTCCTGAGACGTTTGCAGACAAGAGAGGTTTTTTTATAGAGATGTATCGTCAATCCTCATTTAAGGAACACATAGATTCCGTGTTTGTACAGGACAATTATTCACACTCGACAAGCCGAGTTTTAAGGGGACTGCACTATCAGACAAACCCCAAATCTCAGGCAAAGCTGGTATCAGTGATTAGGGGTGAGATATTTGATGTTGCAGTAGACCTCAGGCAAGGCTCTCAGACCTTTGGTAAATGGGTGTCTGAGATACTTTCAGAAAAGAACCATAATTTACTATACATTCCTGATGGATTTGCACATGGTTTTTGTGTTCTAAGCTCAGCTGCTGACGTACTTTACAAAACAAGCCAAGAGTATTCCCTTGATCATCAAAGAGGCATAGCATGGAACGATCCTAGTCTGAACATAAAGTGGCCACTAGATGAACCAATTATAAGCAAACAAGACCTAGACCTGCCCTCACTAGGGGACGCTGAGAATAATTTCATACATTACGATTAAATACAAATTTTGTATTTTTTATAACATGAATATTCTGGTGTGTGGCGGGGCGGGTTTTATAGGAAGCTGGTTTGTAAAGAACCATCTCCAAACATACCCCGATGACAGACTCGTAAATCTTGACTGTCTTACAATTGGCTCAAATATGGAGAATCTAAAAGATGTACGAAACAACCCAAACTATACATTTCTCAAGGGCGATATACGGGACTGTGAGAGAATTTCCGAGATTGCAAAAGACAAGGATGTCATAATAAATTTTGCAGCCCAGTCACACGTTGATAGAAGCATTGCGAATCCACTGCCATTTCTTGAGACAAATATTCTGGGTACATATTCCATCCTCGAAGCTGCAAGAAAACACAACTGTCTCTTTGTTCATGTATCAACTGACGAGGTTTACGGCGATGCGCCCCCCGGGCAATCCTTTGATGAGGACTCTGCAATCAAACCAAGCAATCCATATTCTGCCACAAAAGCATCAGCTGACCATCTAGTTGCCTCATACTATCGTACATATGGAATAAAATGCATCACCACTAGGTGTTCTAACAACTTTGGTCCAAACCAGTTCCCAGAAAAACTAGTCCCAAAGACCATAATCCGTGCAATCAAGGGTCTAAAGGTTGTGCTGTATGGGGACGGCAAGCAGGTTCGCAGCTGGATACATGTACAAGACCATGTAGCTGCAATCGAATCGCTAATATCCAAAGCAAAGCTGGGTCAGGTATACAACATTACGGCATACAACGAGATCTCAAATGACACCATTACTCGTAAAATACTTGATGCTCTAGGCAAATCCCATGATCTCATAGAGCATACTGATGACAGACCAGGCCACGATGTGAGGTATTCAGTTGACTGTACAAAGATAAACTCTGAGACAAGCTGGCAGCCAAAACATGACTTTGATAAAGCACTGCAAGATACTGTCACCTGGTACCTTGATAATCAAGACTGGTGGGAGCCGTTAATTGATGAATATACCCTGCATCCTAGGCCTTGGAGTGTCTAATGTTTTAGACATAAATAGAAAAAATATGGTATATAATCTTGTGAAATTTCTTGTTACGGGCTCTGCGGGGCTGATTGGAACTAGGCTAGTGCAAGACCTTGCAAGCACAAACCACAAGGTATTTTCCTGCTATCATAATGCAAGGCCAACCCTGGGCCAAGCCATATTTTTAGACTTGATGGATCATCAGAGCATTATAGATACGGTCCAAAAAACCAGGCCTGATATAATAATACATCTAGCTGCCATGACTGATGTTGATATGTGCGAGACACAAAAAGATCTTGCATTAAAACTAAACAGAGATGCAACTGCAGTCCTTGCAGAGGAGGCATGCAAGGCAGGTGCGTTTTTTGTCTATGTCTCCACTGACTATGTCTTTGATGGAACAGGCAGCATGCAAAAAGAACATGACCAGACAAACCCACTAGGCGTCTATGGAAAGACAAAGCTAGCCGGCGAAAATCTCCTAGCAAAGTCTGCATGTGTGGTAAGGACAAGCACGCCTTTTGGAATCCATCCTACAAAGGTCAGCTTTCCGCTGTGGGTAAAGCAAAGTCTGGAACAATGCCAAGAGATCCAAGTCCTAACTGATCAATTCACATCCCCGACATATGTGCCAAACCTCTCTAAAATGCTGTTAGAGACTGTGACAAAAAAAATTCACGGACCAATTCATCTTGCAGGCTCTACTAGAATATCACGATATGATGTGGCAAAATTTATAGCAGAAAAACTGCATCTTGATTCAAACCTGTTAATACCTACAACACTGGACAAAATATCCTGGAATGCTCCGAGGCCACAGGACTCTTCACTAGACGTATCTCTTGCATCTATGAAACTAGACACAAAGCCCATGACTGCACATGCGGGTCTTGAGATGTTTCTCTCAGAACTATGATCGGTTTTATATTGGCAGAGAGCAGATAAGAGAGAATTGAAAGGAATTATTCTTCATGGCGGTCACGGTACCAGGCTACGGCCACTAACCCATACGGGTCCAAAACAACTA
>DAXZ01000078.1:0-818 GCA_002506665.1 Nitrosopumilus sp. UBA526
TTATGAACAGTCTCCATCATTTGCTTTGCTGCTGAATTTATCACATCCATGTCATCTGATTCCAAAATTGTCCCCATTGCATTAATCTCATATCTCAGGTTCTCCATCCCCTGAATCGACTCTATTGCCTTTGCAATGTAAAAACTGGCACTAGTGGTTCTCGTTGCTATCGGGTATATGCTAATCTCTGCCTGAATCAATATGTTATCATCGGTCATTTGGGATTAAAAACTTTGAAATTATTCTGCAGGACTCTTTTCTTTTCTCTTGACCTTGTCTCTTCTTCTTGCCCCAAAACTGATCAAAACAAGCAGGAATCCTGTCCCTATCAAAATTCCTGATAGCAACTCAAAGGCTTGATTATTATCCTCCGCTAGCATCAGATCAATTATCTCTTCCTCTGTCATCCCTGATTCACCGACTGGTTGCTCTACTGTTGCAAAGACGATCACACCTGCAAGGATCATAGCCAGCCCTCCTGCTAAAATTTTTTTATCAACTAGGATCATCACACTTGATTCATCTTTGCCATATATTAGGAATTCTCAAAATCCTTCAGGAGGCCTTTGTACAAAGACATTACACACCAGTGCATCTGTCTTTTTATCCCTGTACTGGACATTGCATGAGACAAACTTTCCCTTGAGGGCTTTTTCTAGTTCTTCCTTTGTCTTTTCTTCGTATTGCGGGCGGTCAGGGTCATCAATCTTGCTCATGATTATCTTTTCTGTCTTTCCATACTCTCCCTGATTATCTTTTCTTGTATGACTGATTAGTAATTCAAAGGCATTGTTTGAAAGAATTGCAATCACTGCTCC
>DAXZ01000078.1:876-2873 GCA_002506665.1 Nitrosopumilus sp. UBA526
GCTCTTGCCATCTTGAAGAATAGTCTGATGGACTCTTCTCCCTTATCTCCCATGTTTACTGTGACATCATTTACGTACATCTTTACAAACTTTTCAATCAAGCTTTTGTCTTTTCCCCTGGCATACTGCATTGCATACTCTAGGGCATCATCAAAATTTTTCATTCCATACTCGATGGATGCTTGAAGATACCTGTCAAATCTAGTTATAGTATCTGTGCCCAAGCTGGTTCTCATAACGTTTATTCCAAGCGGCACTGGCAGGCCGTCTGCAGTCTTGTTCCACCATTTACCGACATCCAAAATCTTGACGTTTCCTTCTTGTTCATAAGACAACTGGGTCTCATGAATCACTAGACCCGCATCAACTCTGCCTGCCCTGACAGCCTCTGGAATGTCGCTAAAATTCATCTCGACATAATCAAATTTTCCAATCATCAGCTGCAACAGCAAAAATGCCGAAGTCATTTTGCCTGGAATTGCAATCTTGCATCCCTTTAGCTCAGATACATCCATCTGTCTCTTGGCAGTAACTATGGGGCCGTAGTTAATTCCAAAACTCCCTCCGCTTCTCAAGATTGTATATCCAGAAATAAATGCACAAGCATGGACTGAGACTGCCGTGACATCAAGTTCTGGTGCAGTTGCCTTGCGATTTAATTCTTCAATGTCATCTATTACATGCTTTACCTCAAACCCCGATGATGGAATTTTATTTGAAAACATTCCATAAAACATGAACGCATCATCTGAATCAGGAGTATGCCCTACAGAAATTTCCATGTTTTATATTAAATTCTGGTAATAAATATCAAAACCTGACAACTTTCTAATATGTGCTAGAGACTGTACTTCTTGTTATGAACTCGATCAGAGCCTATGAGGAGGACATTCTACTGCAACCTGATTTTATAAGATCCTTTAAAAAACAAGAGCCCCTGTCTGCAAACCTGCAAAAAGACGCCATCTTTTCTGGCAGTGGCGACTCGCTGGTATCAGCACTGCTTGCAGAATCTTTCTCAGATGGGGCAGCAAGGGCAATTGACCCCCTTGACTTGTATCATAATCCAAGTCTGGCAAAATCAAAATGTGTCTATCTCGTATCTATCTCTGGGAATACCATTACAAACATAAAGACTGCCGGGATTGCAACAAAGTCAGTTGCCATAACATCTAGTCCTCAAAGCAGGCTTGCCAAAGTCTCAGATAAAACAATACTGCTTGACTATCCACACCGCGGCGTATTTACTGCCGGGAGCATATCATTTCTTGCAAGTGCACTGACTTGTATCTCTTTGGTAAAAGACATTGCGATACCTGACGTATCATTATTTGATAAAGCCGCCGCATCTGCCAAGAATGCCCGGGTCTCTGGACGAATCTTTGTGCTAGGGAATTTTTACACATTTCCTATTGCAATGTATTGTGCTTCAAAGTTTTATGAGATTTTAGGACATGCCGTACACTATTGCAGACTAGAGCAGTTCTCTCACATGGAACTGTTCTCTGCAGAAAAGGATGATACCGTAATAATCTTTGAGGAGAAAAACACACATAGCAGACAGTTAGAACACAACCTTCAAAGAATCGGAATCAACGTGATTCATCCAGACATTCCTTCTGAAAATCTGTCGCAGGTAATCTATTGTACTGCCTTCTCCCAGATGCTATCACTATGCGCGGCCAAAAAAAGACATAAAGACGAGTGTCATTTTGTCACTGCAGAAAAGATTCGTGATGTATCTAATGGCATGATCTATTAGGGGGCTAAGGTTTAATACCTGAGAATAAAGTTTGCCGATATGGTAAAATTCAAGTCTACTAGTGACGTTCTCAAGATCATCAAGAACAAGGATCAAATCCGAAACTTTGGCGTGATCGCCCATGTAGACCACGGAAAGACCACCATGAGTGACAGCCTCTTGGCAAACTCTGGAATTATTGCCCCATCTGCTGCCGGAAAAGCACTTGCAATGGACTTTGATAAAGAGGAGCAAG
>DAXZ01000078.1:2958-5388 GCA_002506665.1 Nitrosopumilus sp. UBA526
CACGTCGATTTTAGCGGCAGGGTGATTAGGAGTCTTCGGGCAATTGACGGTGCTGTAGTCGTATGTGATGCCGTAGAGGGCATCATGACTCAGACTGAGACTGTGACTAGAATGGCACTCGAAGAGAGGGTAAAACCAGTATTGTTTATCAACAAGGTAGACCGGCTCATAAAGGAGCTCCGCCTGACTCCTGAAAAGATGCAGACACAGCTAGCCGATGTGGTCTCAAACTTTAACACCCTCATTGACACATATGCCGAGCCAGAGTACAGAGAAAAGTGGAAGGTATCCATTCAGGATGCAAGCGTCACCTTTGGTTCTGCAAAAGACAGGTGGGCAATCAATCTTGATCTGATGAAAGAGCGAGGAATCTCGTTTAAGGATGTAATTGATGCTTATGAGAATGACACAGTTGCAGACCTTGTAGAAAAGGCGCCACTAGCAGACGCAGTCCTTGGAATGGTAGTCAAACACCATCCTGCACCACACGAGGCAGTAAAGTACAGAATCCCACAAATATGGAAAGGTGATCTAGACTCTGATATCGGCAAGGCACTGCTTGCATGTGATGATAAGGGTCCAACAATCATGATGGTTGTAAACATGGTCTTGGATCCAGCGGCGGGCCCTGTTGCAATCGGAAGACTATTCTCTGGAACAATCAAGGACGGTCAAACAATTCATATCATTGATGAAAAAAGAGAAGGCCGTGTACAGTCTGTCAACTTTTTCATGGGCAACCAGAGAGAACAAGTAGGGGAGCTAGGCGCAGGAAACATTCCTGCATTATTGGGACTAACTGAGTGTAGGGCAGGCAACACACTGTCTACTGTAAAAGGCATTCCAATGTTTGAAAGCGTAAAGTATGTCTCAGAGCCAGTTGTACAGATTGCCATTGAACCAAAACATCCCAAAGACCTGCCAAAGCTCGTAGATATCTTAAAACAGCTTACCATAGAGGATCCTAATCTCGTTGTAAAGATTGATGAGGAGAGCGGTGAGACAATTGTTTCAGGAATGGGTGTGCTACACCTAGACGTTGCCACACACAGAATCCAGGACGCAAAATGCGAGATTATAACGTCTGAGCCTCTGATTAACTATAGGGAGACTGTAAAGGCAAGCTGTGAGCCTGTCATGGCAAAATCTCCAAACAGACACAACAAGATATTCATGAAGGTAGAGCCACTAGAGCCGAAAATCGCACACATGCTGAGAACCGGTGAGATAAGTGACATCAAAGACAAAAAGGTCGTCATGGAACTGCTCAAAGAAGCGGGATGGGATACTGACACAATCAAGAGGGTGATGAAATTTGACGCGCGTGGAAATGTATTGATAAATGGAACCAAGGGTGTCCAGTTTGTTCAGGAATCATCTGACTCTATAAATTCTGGATTTGAAGATGTAATGAAGGAAGGCCCGCTTTGCAGAGAACAGATGAGAAACTGCAAGTTTATCTTTACACACTTTGTTCCACACGAAGATACTGCACACAGAGGTTTATCTCAACTAGGTCCTGCATCACGACGCGCGTGTATGGGAGCACTACTCACTGCAGGTACTGCAGTCCTGGAACCAACACTGGCAATAGAGGTTCGTGTACCTACTGACATGGTTGGACACATTGCAACAATTCTATCTGGCAAACGTGGCAAAGTACTTGACATGTCACAAAAGGGAGCATCAAGTATTGTAATAGGTGAGATTCCGGCATCTGAGACTTTTACCTTGTCTGATGCAATGCGAGGACAGACTGCAGGCCGTGCCACTTGGAACACGTCCTTTAAGGAGTGGACTGAGGTTCCAAAATCTATGCTAGCTACAGCAGTTGCCGACATTAGAAAGAGAAAGGGACTAGCGCCAGACCCACCTGGCATTGGCGAGTTTATTGACAAAGAGTAAATGATGTTCTGAGTAGACGACTCTAAAAAAACACAAATCATACAATGACCAAAATATCTGTGGAATTGCAAGTGAATATCTGCATCTCAAATATGTCTATTTTTACCATTATTTGTCATTTATTACCACTCATTACCAATGATATATATACTAGTCATTTGGTGTCAGAGCATGAGTACACAAACTCCAACTAGTGATGCATACACAATGTACAAGCAAAACGTCCAGAAATATTTTGAAAATATTTCAAGACATACACAGCAGTACTTTCAATCTGTTGTTCATTTGCAAGATGAATGTACAAAGACATGCCAGAAAACAATCAATGCTACAGTATCAGTCCAGCAAGAGCTTGCCAAAAAGGCCGGAATAAAGACTGTAATTCCAGACTTTGCAAAAACTGCCATAGTTGATATCAACAAGCAAATTGTTCAGGCAAGTACTGTAAACAATCAACTGGCAAAGACCAGCATTGATGCAACCGTACAGAACATCAAGGCATTTAATGACAATCTTGGTGCATTT
>DAXZ01000024.1:0-546 GCA_002506665.1 Nitrosopumilus sp. UBA526
AAAGGCAAAGACCCCGCTGGCATCAGAGATAGACAAACTTTTGCCCATATCCATCATAAATACTCCAGAGTATGGAGAGAATCCTGCAGAGGAGGCAGTCAGAAAGTTTGGAATCACAAATCAAGACGACCCAAAGTTGGAGGAGGCCACAAAAGAGGTGTACAGTCGAGAATTTTATGGTGGAATACTAGGGGATAATACAGGCAGGTTTTCAGGAACCGGGGTATCTCATGCAAAAGATGCCGTCAGAGAGTGGCTCATAAAAGACGGACATGCAGATATCTTGCTAGAACTTGTAACGCCAGTAAGATGCAGATGTGGTACGGAATGTTTGGTCAAAGTTCTCAACAACCAGTGGTTTCTAAACTATGGAGACAAGGAATGGAAAAAGTCTACTAGCAAATGTTTTGATTCTATGAATATCTTGCCTTCTGAGATCAGACCCGAGTTTGACTATGTTCTCGGATGGTTGCATGAGAGGGCATGTGCCAGACAGCATGGACTAGGAACAAAGATTCCATGGGACCAGGACTGGATTGTAGAGAG
>DAXZ01000024.1:623-50057 GCA_002506665.1 Nitrosopumilus sp. UBA526
GGGGTCGCAGAGATGACAGGGATGGATGTCAATACACTAAGTGAGATCAAAACAGAGTTTCAATACTTTTACCCCGTAGATGCAAGACACTCAGGACGAGACCTGGTTCCAAACCATCTGACATTTTTTGTGTTAAATCATGTTGCCATATTTCCAGAGAAGGACTGGCCCAAGGAGATTGTAGTAAATGGATCAGTACTCATGAATGGCTCCAAGATGTCAAAGAGTATGGGAAATATTATCCCGTTGCGAAAGGCAATTCAAGACCACGGTGCAGACCCCGTCAGACTAGCGATAATTATATCAGCAGAGTTACTCCAGGACGCGGACTTTAACATAGAGTCAGTCTCTGGGGTTCAGAGCAGACTCGAGTCTCTATATGAGGAATGCACCAAACTCGAGGCAGGCAAAATTGGGAATCTAGAGGCAGAAGACCGGTGGATATTATCCAAGACTCAGATCATGGTATCCCAGGTATCTGCGGCAGTCAAAAAGATGAGACTGCGAGAGGCACTACATGGAATTTTGTTTGCATTTGAATCAGAACTGGGCTGGTATCAAAAGAGAGCCAAGGCAAAGAACAGAAGAGACATATCAGCAATACTACACCAGGTCATGTCCACTCGAATATTGATGCTCTCGCCATTTGCGCCACACATTGCAGAGGAGATGTGGGAGAGACTAGGACATGACGGACTTGTATCAAAGGCAAGATGGCCAGAGTCCTTGGAACAAAATATCGATGCAGCGTCAATCCAGTCAGAGGAACTGCTAAGATCAACGGTAAAAGACATTGCACACATTCTCAAAGTTGCAAAGATTGCCCCACAGAGAATCATAATGTATACATCAAATGATACAAAGTCAAAGGTCTACTATGCCATATTAGAAAAAGTGATGTCAGGGCAGACCAACATGGGAGTCATTATGAAGGAGTTGATTGCAGACAAGGATACCTCGGATGTCAAAAAGAATCCAGACTTTGTACAGAGAACAATCAAGGATATTCTCTCAGAGCCCGCAGATATCAAAAAGGCCAGACTAGAGTCAAAAATTGATGAGCAAGACCTGCTTGCAACAGAGTTTCCAGAGCTGGCAAGTGCAGAGTTTGGCGTAGATATTCAGATACTATCAGAATCAGACCCCGACATATATGATCCCAAAGACAAGGCAAGACATGCAAGGCCATTCAAACCTGCAATCTTGGTTGAATAAGAGACAGGTCTCAAAGATAACATCACATATGGACAGTAACTTGTCGTGGAGGGAATAGTTATGATTCTACAAGTGACCTTGTCTGTCTGGGGGAGTATGTGATGTTTATAAAAAAAAATTATTGTACATCTAGTTCTTGGCGCATTTATCAAGCACATTTGAAATCATATTAAATTTAATGGCCACAAAGACTTTGTATTTATTAGGCAGAGACTGATTGTAATATATCGTGAAGATTGCAGTAATGGGAATTGGTGTGGCAGGCTCTTACCTCATGGCCAGACTACACAACTCAGAGCACACGGTTGTAGGATATGAGAGAATGACCAAAGAGAGACATGACTCTATTTGCGCCTGGGGAACAATAAGACCTCTACTTGAGGAATTTTGTAAAAAGACTGGCAGAAATTTTAGTGACTTTATGATACATGATGGAAAAAACATGCATGTAAGGATGAATAATAATGTAAAGTTTGATATCAAACTCAAGGGACTGTGTACATATGACAAGCTGGCACTAATCAAGGACTTTGTCAAGGACTCGGAGGTCATCTATGGAAACCCGCCACCGATAGAAAAACTGAAAGAAGAGTATGACATGATAGTTGACTGTACTGGATTTCACAGAGTATACCTGCCAAAACTAAAAGAGGATTTCTTTCTGCCTACATACGAGTACAAGATAGAGTACGAGGAGAAGGTTCCATATGATGACTTTTACATCGAACCGTTTCCTGGCATGTCAGGCTACTTTTGGTATTTTCCACTAGGCAAGAGATGGGCACATGTCGGGGCAGGAGACTATAACAAACAGCACATTGTGGCAACTGATAATTTTCTAAAAAAACATGGCGGCAAAGTCATCAAGACCAAGGGACGTCCGATAAGACTAGCAACACCTGACAGATGCAAGCCATACTATTCAGGCAAAGTCGTGGGTGTCGGAGAGTCGATTGGAACAGTCTATGCATTGCTAGGGGAGGGAATCATTCCGTCAATGCAGTGTGTTGAGATATTTCTAGAGAACATGCATGACTTTGAGGCCTATGAAAAGGCAGTAGAAAAGCACTACAAGATATATGCAAAGGTGTTTAATTTTGTCAGAGCCAAGATACACAAGGATTTCAGCCTGCTAAAGTCACTGCCGGACTTTGTTGCGATATTTCGTTACATGAAAAAACATGAGGACAGGTTTGGAATGAAGATAAAGATTGCAGACCTCATCAAGGTGGCAAGAGCCTAGCCGAGACTTGTTAAACCAAACCCCTCACGGTTTGTCCTGTTTGATGCCATGTTGTAATCATAGATTATCTTCGAGTACTCTTCAAGCTCGTCTTTCATCGGACTCAGATTCTCTGCAAGATAGAATCCGGGACAGTCACCTGTAAACTGGTATGTTGCATGAACTCGTGCCCTGCCCTTTTCGTTTTCTAGCCAGCTTGAGAAAGGATAAAGATAACATACTCCTGGTCTGTCAGGATGCATGCTGCAACCCCCTTCCTCATCTAAGAATCTGCAAGGAATATGCGTCCCGTCATCTGCACTAGTCTCATCTGCCTTTCGCTTTAAATTGATGCTAGTCATTGTAGTCATCTGGCCAGACGGGCCGGGTTCCTGATATGTTACTACAAGGGTCTCGTTTTTGACAAAGTCTGAGGTTGTTTTGTACTTTAGTCCCGCCCCAATGGTTAGTAGATCATCAGATGTCAGTGGAAGCCTGCCCTGTCTGTTGCAGCAGTTATGACAGTCAGGCCAGTAACATTTCCACAAGATGTATCTCTTTTGGGAGTTTAGATAGGGGACATGAAAGATGACATCGCTGACCTTTATGGGACGGTCAGAGACATCTGTAATTTTACCCAGCATGAATCTTTTAAGAGTGGGATCAATATCCCAGTCTTGCTCCAGCAGGTTCAACGATTCCGCGATTTCGTTTTGAGACAACTATTAAGTTATAACATCTTTTTGAGATGTTATTAATGTTGAGTGAAAAAGGCAAGTATGCGTCTGCTACAGCGAACAGAAGATTTGTGTGGAATCAGATAGTCTGGCCACTGATTTTGGAGATAAACGATGTTGCGTTCTCATTAAAACAGTTCCAAGTGAGGCGAGACCAGATATGCAAAGAAAGAGACATGACAGTTACTGTTCCATCAAGAGGACTAGTGTCCCTGGTGCAAAAAGGAATACTAGTAAAGGAGAACAATGCATACTCGATTCATTTCAGACTGATTCCATACATGAGGCTGAGGGCAGACTGCGACTATGCTACTGCCATTCACGAAGTTAGAATAAAGTAATCACAGTTATATTCCAAAGCATCCAGACTTGGTTTGGTAGCCCGATAGTCTAGTTCGGTCAAATAATGTTTTAGATCAAGGATTCTGCCCTCTGGATCTCAGGAGTGGATAGGCAGAGACGGCAGTTCGAATCTGCCTCGGGCTACTCTACCTTGATGCTAGTGCGATACGTTCTAGCTCGTTTTTCTTTTTTACCGAAGGGGCGTTGGGATTATTTGATGCCGCCAGCATGAGTTGTTCTGCCATGTGTTCCTCAATTGGTTTTGGGTTTGAGAATGTCGCCTCTTTGATTGCATCGGCGATAAACTTTAGAGCCAAGTCCACTCGTCTTATCGGGGCAACATCTACTGATACATGATAAACAGTGCCGCCATATACAATTCTAGTGGTGTCCTCGTTTGGGGCAGAAAATTCCACGGCCCTGACTAGGACTTCTACTGGATTTTGGCCAGTCTTTAGTGCAATGATATCAAAGGCGGTCTTTACAGTGTTGAGTAGTTTGGTCTTTTTGCCTGTCATTCTACCCGTGTTCTTTGCATATTTTTTTCCAAAGTGCATTGTCTTGTTAACAAGTCTCTCAACAATGTTGACATCTGCCTTGTTGAATCTCTTTAGTGCGGAACGGCCATATGTGTATGGCAGGATCTGTTTTCTCAAGGAAATTGCAGTCTTTAATCCGGGATCTTTTACCTCAATGTCAGATAGATCCCACTTTCTAAAGAGCAGTAGGTTTTTGGTCTGTGCCATCTTATCTCCTTGGTTTCTCCTTTTTGCCAATTACCAGCTCGTGCAATGAAGTACCGTTTACTTTGAAGACCTTGAATCTGACACCTGGAATATCACCCATTGCGCCTCCCTGTGTGGCACCCATTCCCTGGATATGTACCTCGTCGTGCTCGTCAATAAAGTTCATTGCACCGTCCCTTGGCAAAAATGCAGTTACGGTTTTGCCGTTCTTGATTAGCTGAACCCGGACACATTTTCGGATTGCAGAGTTTGGTTGTTTTGCAGCAATGCCCACTTTTTCCAAGACTATACCACGGGCCTGTGGTGCGCCTCCAAGAGGGTCGGCCTTTTTGTCAATGCCTAGCTCCCTTCTCTTGTAAGTCGAGATTGCCCATCTCTGTCTCTTTTTTTTGGTTGTAAGAACTCGGCCTGCAAATAATCCAAGGGGTGACTTTCTCATATATTTTACATCTCCAAGGTTGGCCGTTCAGGACTGTTAATCAATACACTCTCAATACCAAAATATCGTTTTGCAAGAAGTCTTGCCTTCTCTGCGTGCTTTCCTTCCCTTCCAACCACAAATCCCTTGTTTTGTGGATCCACAATAACAATTGCCTGCTTTGAGCCATCAGCCCGCTCGTTTATCTTTACTTCGGAGATTAGTTTGGAGTTTAGTAAATTTGTCAAAAATACCACAGGGTCTTCGTTGAACTCTACTAACTCAATGTCTCTTTTTACAATGTTTTGTAATGATTTGATGTGGGTGCCTCCCTTGCCGATTGCAAGTCCCATCTTGCCTGTGTTGACTAGAAAGATTACTCTGTTTTGTTTATCATCTTCCACACAGTCGCGTGCAGTGGCACCCGTAACGTTCTGAAAGAGCGACATCAGTCGCATTTGATCAGTTGTGAGTTTGATTGATTGTGCCATTAGAATTCCTATTTATCTCCGAAAAAAAATGTCTCATTTAAACTTTCATTACATCTAGTCATTTTTTTCCTCAGCCTTTGTATCTTTGATAATTGATTTGATGCTAGCATCAGCGATAGATGTGAATGAAATTGTCGAGATTCTAAATTGCAAGCCGCACAGTCTTCCTAGTGCAACTGAGGTCCCTTGAAAGTTTACTAGAGGTACGTTGTCTTTTTTTGCATCGGCCTCGATCTGCTCAATCATTCCTTTTTTTATTGATTGAGACAATACAATCAGCTTGGAGTTTTTCATAGAGTTCAAAACTTGTTTGGTGCCCATAGTCAACTTGTTCTCTTTACGAGCATCCCTTAGTGATTTTTCAAGTATCTTACTCATGTTTCCTTAATGACGATCGTCTTACCGGGGCTTTATAGGTTTATTGAAAATCTGGTTCTAGGTAATCCGGGTGAGGCCTGTTTTCTTTGGTGTAGAGAGGTGAGCTCGTGAAGATGGTTAAATTTGGAATTTGTTTATTGAATAGTGATGATTCAACCAAAAACTCTAATGCCTCAATAAACTCTTTATCCGTAATTTTATCTTCTGCCCTGAACCCTGCAACATCCATTGATCTATGATGGAATTGTATTGATTTGAGGGTTTGCTGTACTGATTCCAATGCTTGAAACCATTACAAAAATTAAAATAATAATTTTCGTGTATTTTATTCCAACATAATCTTTATCAAATATTTCTAATAATTTTTGCAGCTAATTCTTTAAAATCCTTACCACATTTCTTAACACTATTTCTATGTATTCCTATAACATCTTGATTATCTAATTCAAAAATGGGCTTTCTTTTTTGTTGTGAAAGTGGTGCCAGACTATGATAACTTTTAAAATCACCTAATTTGTGAGAACCATCATTCAAATCAATTACCATTTTCTCATCAATATCTTTTAATTTTTTAACAAGATTATTTTCTATCATTTGAGGAACTTTATCAGTCCAATATTTCCATGTTTTTGTTTCTTTGCCACCATAGATGTTAAACTGTTGGTTTATGTAGCCTGCAAATACAGGTTTTCCATTTTGTATGTGAAAAGATAAGGTTTTATTTTCTTCTTTGAATCTATTAGAAGCATTATTCCAATCATTGATCCATTTTTTGAATGTTATGCCGATATTTTCCAACCCCCTAAAAGAAAATAAATCAGGTACTAACGGAACTAAAAAGTAATCACATGATAATAAAACACATCTGTTTAGACTTCCTAGATTTGGACCAATATCCATTAAAACATAATCAATATCATTAGCATTAGATATATCCTCAATAATTCTAAAAATAGATGATGTTCTTCTAAATCCTATCTCATTCCCTGCAAGTGATTCTACCCATGCAGTAGATAGTAATTCTTCATATTCAGTAAGACGTAAATCACCAACAATCAAACGAATAGTACGACCATTTACAATGTATGGTTTTATTTCTTTGATATCACCTGTTCCTTTAATCAATGGTTCTACTGCATGGTATATGCTATTTTGAGTATTCCACATTTTATCTATTTCTTCATCATTACAAATGCTAGATGATAAATTACATTGAGGGTCTAAATCTACAAATAGAATTTTCTTACCTAAACATTCTAAAGCATAACCTAGATGAAATAGAAAAGTGGTCTTACCAACTCCACCTTTATTATTAAATAAAACAATTTTCTTAACCATTTGATAATCACAAATAATATGGTAAATTTAATCCTATAGACTCATCCATTCTTAAGCCCCGTCTTAATCAATTTTATATTTCAAAACCTCACGCCAAAGTTTATCTTTGCAATCTAAAATTAGTTTTTTAGGCATAGTTATGATATAACTATACTCATTAATGAATATTAATGACTCGTAATAGAAAAGATAATTGTTTAGGTCGTGCCTATGTAACGTACCGAAATGATTTTGCCTAGTGTACGTGTTTAGGTCATGATTATATGAAATAAAAAAGGAGATTAGCACGTTGATCTAACCTAGCTGAAACCTAACATGACTAGTATTCATTTTTTTTAATAAATCTTTGTGGGCGTGTAGCATGACGGTCATGCATCTGTGCTGAAACCCAGGAGATTTGAGTTTGACTCTCAACACGTCCACAATTAATACGGGATAACGCACAAATAACTAATGCCGGTTTATTTCAGACAATACCTTTTTGGTATGTGTTTGCCCCCTATCTAATTCACATATCCTTGACAATTTCATCAATAAGATTGTAAAATATGTGCGAGTTAAACAGATGTCAAAATCATTCTTTAGACATGGTGATTGCTAGAATGTTGTCCCCACGTAGCAATATTTTTCCAAGATTCGCGTGTGGCTCGTCTGTCACATCTTTTGCGTCTTCTAGTGTCAGGTTCATGTGGATATCAAAGTCCTTGAGTATCCCCTGAAGTGTCCTAGTGTTTCGCAGTTGCAACAGAATAATCTTGTCTTTGCGGGTATTCATAAGAGTAAAAATTTCATCGGCCATAATCAACACCTATTTTTTCTTGCTTACTTGCATGTACAAGTCAACCGTACCACTACCTATTGGTATATTGCTTCCAACAATTACATTTTCAGTAATGCCCTTGAGCTGTTCTACCTCGCCGCCAAGTGCGGCATGGGCTATTGTTGGAACCGTGATTTCAAATGCAGCCCTTGCAAGAACGCTGTCTTTGGTACCGGCAATTCCATGCCTGCCAATCTGCTGCATATATCCCCGAGAGCACATTAAATCAGATACCAACATGATGTATCTGTTATCAACTTCTAGTCCCTGGTCACTTAGAGTATGGTTTAGCTCATTAATCAGTGAGTTTCTTGCAGCTTCTATTCCAAGCGTCCCTGCAATCTCAAAGACATTGTTTGTTCTGACGTTCTTTTTGTCAATTCCTTTTACTTCGAGCAGCTTTGCAATGTTTGAGCCGGTAGTCTGTATAACCCATTCATCGCCTTTCTGAACTAGTGTGACCCGCTCTATATCTGGAACGCCCTTTACTGTGGTGTTGAGTACCTTGTTTCTAATTGTGATTGTAGTTGCAGTATCAGACTCTTCAACCAAATTCAGCATTATCAGTTCTCCTGTAACTTGCATCTTGAATTTTTTGTTTGACGATAGTGCGGCCTCTACGTCTGCAATTGTGCATCCCCTGTCCCTTAGCGTCTTTGGACTGAGAACAAGCTTGATGTTTGTAGAATAGTCAGTCTCTGAATGCTCAATTAATGCACTCACCTTTGTCTGCAGTACGTTTCGTGCTACTTGGATTGCCTTTTCTTTGGATTTCTTTGACTCTTCATCAAGATAGATATCCATGGTAGGAGTAACAGGTTTCTTTCTAGCATCTACTAGCTCGATTAGTCTTGGGAGGCCAAGGGTAACGTTTCTTTCTTTAATTCCTGCAAAGTGGAATGTTCTCAGAGTCATCTGGGTTCCGGGCTCGCCAATTGATTGTGCAGTGACAATTCCTACTGCCTGACCTGGTTCCACCTTGGCCTTGTTGTAAAGCGAGAGTCCCTTTTTGCAGACAGCATCAATACCGTCCTTGCTCAGATTAGATTTATGCAGTGCATCAATTACAAGGTCAGTAAGTCTTGGGTTGAATGTCTTTGTGTATTTTTTGGCAAGGGTATCTATCTCGTCTTTTGTTGCCTTTTTGCCAGAGTCAATAATAGTCTGGGATTCTGCTAGTCTGCTTGCATTAAACGCCTCACCGTGGTCGCTTTTCTGTACATCAATCCCGTCCTCGCCATAAAGAAACTGGATGATATGCCCATGAGGGTCTCGCACTGTTCCATCATACTCGAGTCTGATGTGCTCTAATGCATTAATCAGTCTGCGCTGCATGTATCCACTCTGCTGTGTCCTGACTGCAGTATCTACTAGTCCCTCACGACCGCCCATTGCATGGAAGAAGAATTCTAGTGCCGTAAGTCCCGTCCTATAGTTGGACTTTACAAAGCCGTGTGCGTCAGGATTGCTGTCATGCTCCCGATAGTGCGTTAACGCGCGGTTGCTGTAGCCGTCATTCATTCGGTTTCCCCTTCTTGATTGTTGTCCTAGTGCACCTGCCATCTGACCCACGTTGAGTGCCGAACCCCGGGCACCAGTTGTTGCCATTATCTTGCCGGCATTGTTATCATCAAGCGCCGCGTTTGCAGTAGAGCCTGCCTTTTCCCTGGCTTTGCCAAGCTCGTTTACAATGTAGGCCTCCAAGGCCTCTTCGGGCTTCATGCCTCTTGTAAGTTTGAGTGTTCCCTTTTTGTGCTGGTCAGTCAAGTCATCTACTGTATCATAGGTCTTTTGAATATCATCTAGAATCTGCTGGACGTGCTTTTCTGGGAGCTCAAGATCACCATAGCCATAACTAAATCCATAGTGGGTGATAAACTGCTTTACCATGATCAGAACAGAGTTTAGAAAGTTTTTGCCTGCCGTGTTTCCATAGTCTTTTGTAATCCTATGCAGAATACTCTCAGGCTCTTCTGCACCTATCGACGTCTTGTCGATAACACCGCTTATGAGCTCACCGTTTTTGATAACAACATCCTTTGGAGGTCCGTTTGTTCCTTTGGACCACTTTGATGTAAGTACATAGTTAAAATCATTTGGAAGAAATAGCGAAAAGAGTTGCTTTCCAGTATATGCCGGACCGTCCTTTGTCTTGATGCCGGGCTTTGGGAGGGGGTCTGCATAACCACCAAGCATTGCATAGTTTGAGAACTCTTGGACAGATAAGACTGTGTTGTCTTTGGTTAGAAGGTATGCGCCAGTTACAAAGTCTCGCAGTGCGCCAATAATTGGACCACCATATCTTGGAGAGATAAGCTGGTCTTGAACCCTCATCAAAAGAATTGCCTCTGCCCTTGCCTCCTCACTCTGTGGAACATGAAGGTTCATCTCATCACCGTCAAAGTCTGCGTTGTATGGCGGGCAGACAGAAGGGTGCAGCCTAAAGGTCTTGCCTGGAAGTACCTTCACATAGTGAGCCATAATGGACATTTGATGAAGAGAGGGTTGTCTGTTAAACATTACAATATCACCGTCTGTAAGATGTCTCTCAATCAGATAGCCTATCTCAAGTGTTTCTGCTATTGTGGAGCGGTCTTCTACAAAGTCTAGTCTGATCTTGACACCGTCTGGCCTGACAATATAGTTTACGCCGGGAAATTTTTCAGGCCCGTTGAGTACCAGACTTCGCATCCTCTCAATGTTCCACGTTGTAACTATTTCAGGAATGGTCAGTTTCATGGCAACTTGTTCTGGCACACCTACCTCAGACAGGTCTAGGTTAGGATCCGGTGAGATGACTGTTCTGCTAGAAAAGTCAACTCGTTTTCCAGATAACGAGCCTCGGAATCTCCCCTCCTTTCCCTTGAGTCTCTGAGTCAGTGTCTTTAGAGGACGTCCTGAACGGTGGTGTGCCTGGGGAATTCCTGATACCTCGTTATCAAAGTATGTCGTCGAGTGATACTGTAACAGGTCAACTAGGTCTTGGACAATTAATGGCGGGGTTCCTGCCTCCTTGCTCTCCTTTAGTCTCTGATTGACCCTGATTATATCTACCATTTTGTGTGTCAGGTCATCTTCTGATCTGATGCCGGTTTCAAGAATGATAGAGGGTCTAACAGTTACCGGTGGGACAGGGAGTGCCTGTAGGATAAACCATTCCGGTCTTGCAGTTCCGGGATCATAAGATAACAGTTTTAGATCCTCGTCTTGAATTTGTGTGAATCTATCCCTGATTGTTATAGGCAGCAGTCTGTGCTCGCCTATATCGGTCTTTTCCACAAAGATGGTAGGTTTTGTAAAGACTAGCTCGTACTGTGTCTTTCCGCAGTGAGGACACTCTTTTGCCTTTTTGGCCTTTTCAATGATCTGCTCTGGAATGCGTTTCTGTGAGATGATGGTATAAGCTGCATGTTTGTCTTTGATCTTTTTGAATGCATTTAGATCGTCTTGTGGTACCTTGAGTCTTGCACAGGAACGACACATGGACTGTAACAGCTTGTAGATATTATCAATAAAGGCAATGTGCAGTATTGGTTCTGCAAGTTCGATATGACCAAAGTGTCCAGGACATCTTGCAGCGGTGTTTCCACAAGTGAGGCATTTTTGTCCGGGCTCTAGTGTTCCTAGTCTGCCGTCCATCAGACCCCCCTGGACTGGCATCCCGTCCTCATCATACGTCTCAGGTGCGGTAATCTCAGCTACAGAATATTTTCTAATTTCAGTAGGTGACCATACAGAGAAACGGATTCCATCAATTGCCTTGATTGCCTGAACGGACATGTTAGATCTTCTCCTTGATTAGCAGTCGTGGCGCAACGTTAAGACTCTGCATCTCTTGTAACAATAGCTTGAATGCATATGCAACAGATACTGATGATACCTTGGCCTTGTCACCACATACCCTGCAGACATATTTTCTTTGCTTGACATCATGATATGCAACGAGTCCGCATCTTTCACATACAAAGATATCAGACTTGTCAGACTCGTCTAACAGCCTGTCCTTTAGAATCATCGAGGCGCCATATGCAATCAGACAGTCCCTCTCCATCTCACCAAATCGTAGTCCGCCGCCCCTTGCTCTTCCCTCGGTAGGCTGCTTTGTCAGCATCTGAACCTGGCCACGGGCCCTTGCATGGATTTTGTCGGCAACCATGTGATGAAGTTTCTGGTAATATACAACACCGATAAAGACATCTACTGGAAATGATTTTCCTGTTCTTCCGTCATACATTATCTCTTTGCCGGAATACTTGAAACCGTGGGCGTCCATTACCTGCTTGACCTCGGGCATCTTTTCGCCTACAAATGCAGAACCATCAAACCTTGTTCCACGCAGGGCAGCTGCCTTGCCACAGATAGACTCCATCATCATTCCAACTGTCATCCTTGAGGGAAATGCATGTGGATTAATTAGGACATCAGGGGACATTCCACTTGCAGTGTATGGCAGGTCTTCGGCCTTGGCCAAGATTCCAAGCACACCTTTTTGTCCATGTCTTGAGGCAAACTTGTCACCAATCTCAGGAATTCTCATGTCCCTTGCCCGAATCTTGTACATTCTTCCACCTTCACTTGACTGAGTCATAACTACAGTGTCAATAACGCCAGATTCAGACGGCCTTACACCAACTGAGGTGTCCCGTACATATGCACCAGAGGATTCAAACTCCCTAGTCTCCTCCATGAATCTTGGAGGACTAGTCTTTCCAATCAGGATATCCCCGCCTTTTACTGTGGCCTCAGATGCAACCACGCCATCATCCTCAAGCAGTCTGTATGCACGCTCACCTTTGTAACCTCGAATGTTGTCATTGGTGTTTGGAATTGTAAAGACATCGCGTGCACCGCCCGGATACTGTTTTGATTCGGCATCATAAATTCTAAAAAAGAATGTTCTGCCAAGACCCCTGTCAACTGATGCCTTGCTTAGTACAATTGCATCTTCGATATTATATCCGTCAAATGGCAGTACGGCAACGATACAGTTCTGTCCTGCAGGCCTGTCCTCTAGGCCTAGGAGCTTCATTGCTTTTGTATTGACAATGGGAACCTGTGGATACAACATAAAGTGCTGCCTGACGTATGTGCTGGTATTCATCATTGGTGTGGAAAATCCCAAGCTCTGTTTTGCCATGGCAGACTCGTATGTATTTCTTGGAGACTGGTTATGCTCAGGATACGGAATGATGGATGCGCCTGCACCTAGAATTGCCGGTGGGAACACCTCTAGATGGGTGTGTTTCTTTGCGTCCTTTTCATCCAATGCAACATAACAGTTTTCTTCCTCGTTTGCATCAATCATTTCCAGGATGCCCATCCTCAAGAGATCATTCCAAGTAAGCAGTTTTGATGTGATTTTTTCCAACAGTTCGGGGGTCAGCAGTGACTTGTTGTCTCGGATAATTATTAGTGGGCGCAGTACCCTGCCGGCATTACAGTTGACATAGAGCCTCTTTGTGGAACCCTTGATCTCGGATTTGTGAAACGAGACCCCGATGTAAGGATGAATCTTTGAGTTTCTGCGAAGTGTGCGAAGTGAGTCTGCTAGTTCTTGGCCGTCTTTGTAATATCCGATTAGCTTGCCGTCTACAAATATTCGAGTTCCGTCCTTTTTTAGATCCTCTTTTGCATCAAAGAAATGAACGGTTCCAAGATCGTAGAGTTTCTCTATGAGTTCCTCTGGTGGTACGTTAACTGAGATGATTCCAGATAGTGCCAAGTTCTTTACCAAGCCACAGTTTGAGCCCTCTGGTGTCTCACTAGGACAGATTCTTCCAAAGTGGGTTGCGTGCAGGTCTCGTGCCTCAAAGTTAGGCTGAGTCCTGCTCAGTGGAGACTGGATTCGTCTAAGGTGGCTGATTGTAGAGAGGTAGTTTGTCCTGTCAAGCAGCTGGGTAACTCCCACCCTTCCACGCCCCCAGTTTCCAGTGGCAATGGCGTTGTTTAGTTTATCAGTAATGATTCCTGGTCGAATTGCAGCGGCAACTGCATTGATTCCACGCTTTTGTCCAGACCTTTCTAGCTGATACTTCATGTCTCGAACCAGGTTTCTAAATGCAGTTCTAAACAGGTCTGCTAGCATCTGTCCTGCAAACTTTATCACCTTGTTTCCATAGTGGTCCTTGTCATCAGGGGTAATCCAGCCTAGCTTGAGTTCCAATAACTTGCATGTAGCTTCGCCCAAAAACTGTGCCTTTTCTTTTCTGTTTTCAGGGTGCTTTCCTAGATGAGGCAAGAGTCCCCAGTCAAGCAGAGTCTCGGCGCGTTTGATCTGAAACTCTTCTAACATTCCTGGCGCAATTCTCTTGCTGATATAGACAATGGCATCTTTTGATGTTGGAACATCCCCTGCCTTTTCAAAAGAGCCTTCTAGTTCATCTTGTATGTCATCAACTAGTGATACTACTGATGCAATCTCCCTGTCAGATTCTAATCCAAGTGCCCTCACCAGAGTAACTACTGGAATATCAACTGGGGATCCCGGAATTCTAGCAACTATCAGACCATCATTTTTCATTACAAGTTCTAGTTTTGCCCGATACCCGACAATAGAGGAATATACCTTGGCCTTGAAGACAATGTTTCCGCTCAAGGTCTCCCTATCAACTATTATTTTGTTGTAAGAGAGATCTTCTAGTCCGACAATTACGCGCTCTGAACCATTGATGATAAAGTAGCCGCCGGGATCGTTTGGATCCTCGCCATACTCGATTAGTTTCTGAGAAGAAAAGTTGTGCAAGATGCATGCGTTGGATTTTGCCATGACCGGCACGTCTCCAATATGTACAAATCGAGATTCCAAGATTTTGCCATCCTCGATAACACTGGCCTCCATCATTATAGGTGCAGAATAAGAGACATTTCGTAGTCTTGCCTCAGCAGGTGTGATGTGAGTTATGGAACCGTCGAGTTCCATCATTCTTGGTTGTTGGAGTTTTACTTTGCCAAGCTGAATCTTGTAAGGATACTCGGCGTTTTCAATATCAATCTGTCCAACTTCATTAATGATGCTTTGAAGCCCCCGCTCTAAAAATTCATCAAACGAGTTTAGGTGCTGGCGTGCTATGCCCTCACGTTTTAGTATGTCTTGAATTACTGGCCAACGTTTAGTCGAGGGGTCTGCCATCTAGACTTCCACCACATATCTATAATAGAGACTCTGGCCTGCAGTTGGACTTTTTCTTGTGATCTTTATCATATCTCCTGGTTTTACACCAAGTCCCAGAATCGCAGGATCATTTACAAATATTAGTGGCAACTCGACAGGCTTGCAGTTGTACTTTTTTAAGACCTGTTCGGCCTCCTGTTTTGTAATAATTTCATGTTTTGGCACATAGATATGGTCAGGGACTAGAACCTGATTTTTCTTGGCTGCCATCTAAAAAAGATCTCCACATAGAACATTAGATGTAACAGAAAAAAATACCCACAAACTGTCAAAAATTCACGCTCGGGTTAATATATATGTAATTTGGAATTTGTCAAAAAAATCCTATCTTTTTTCTATTTTGTCAACAAATTTTTTCACAACCTTAAATAGTAGAAATTCAGGCGTAAGAATGATGAAAGCACAACTATTGGTGTTTGCCATATCTGCAATCTTGGTTGCAAGTATAGGTATGACACCAGTGTTTGGCCAAAGTCCAATTGTAGTAACCACAGATAAGGAGTCTTATGCAGACGGAGATGAGATCATTATTAGTGGATCAGTTATTCAGAGCCTAGGAGGATATGAGGTAGGTATCATAGTAATGTCACCGCCACCGTTAGTAAATAGAGTTAACCTTGATCAGGTTCCTATTGATGCAGATAAACAATTCAGCACAACAATGACGGCAGGTGGAAGTCTGATGAAGGTTGACGGAACATACACAATCAAAGTTCAATATGGTCCAAACTATACAGCAACAGCGTCATTTGAATTTGTAGGAGCCGGTGGTGGAGAAGAAGAACCAGTGTCCCCCAGTCCTACAACTGACGAGACATACTCAGTTGAGGGTACTGATGCAACAATAGGATATACCATTACGGGTGGTAAAGTACTAAGCATTGTTCCTGATGTGGAAGGACTATCACTAATAATAAAGATTGAAGCTACTGAGGACGGTTCAATTACACTTGGAATCCCCAGAGCAATACTAGATGCAAGGACTGAGGGCGGAGATGATGATACAGAGTTTTTCGTCCTAGTTGACGCTGATGAAACAGACTTTGACGAAGCAGTAACAGACATAACTAGAACACTTACCATCGAATTCCCAGCAGGCGCTGAAGAGATTGAAATAATTGGTACCTTTGTGATTCCAGAGTTTGGTACAATTGCTGCCATGATTCTAGCAGTAGCAATTATCTCAATAATTGCAATCTCTGCAAGATCTAAACTCAGCATCATACCAAGATACTAGGTTTCACTTTTTTCTATTTTTTTTATAAGACTCGAGTACTGCGCGGTAGCATGTTCATTTGTGTTATAATATTTGCATTACAGATCTTTGAGATTTCAAGATATAATCCAAGTCTAGATGCCTATCTCATCTGCCTTTTGGAGGTGTTCTCTCTTTCTTTTCAATAGTGCCAGTATTCCTATGATTGCCGCAAGCCAGATGACACTAAATGCCATGTTTGCCGGACTGACATACATGTACGGAGTTGCATCCATGATGTTTATCTTTAACAGTAATGCCCTGTCATTAATGTCAAGCATCCCTGTGTGATATGCAGAGTTGTCCTTTGATATAGAGGATATCTCATTAACGCCGGCAAACATTGTATCTATGTTGTTTTGAATTCTAAGAAAATTAGTAGACTCTGTGGCAAATAACCATACAGGGTTTTTGGAGACGACCTGGCCTCCCGCGTCAGTAATCTCAGGCAGGTTTGCCATCACCGTATTCAGGTCTGCCTGAATTGCCACTAGATGATCACGAATTGTATCGGGATCAGATGAAGATACGACAGCATCAAGATTCCCCCTGATTCTGTCAAGTGGATAGATGTCTGTGTTATAGCCAGATATTGCCATGTATATGCCAAAGACAATTATTGCAAGAATGACTAGCATGGCAAATTTGTAGATACTCTTAGACATTGTTGCTTTGTTACCGTCAATGCCGGCATTATTTGAAGCTAGTCTAGACCTTACAGTTACTGCTATGATTCCCACTAGTGCAACTGCCATTATCAGCATTGCAATTGTACCAAACTCTGGTATGACATGTGATGCAGTTAACAGCCCCGTAGGGCCAGTCCAGTCTTCGCTAGATTCAGGCGGACCGATACCTAGTGAGACTATGCCTATATCAATAGGGTTTTGGTCTGAGCCTACTGCATTTATTTGATGGGTTGCCACATATTGTACTGCATGTGCAGTCTCTGCATAAATGACCTTGCCATTTTGCACTGCTGAGATCTCATAGTTGACCTGTGGCATATTAAATCCAAGTTCTACCAGAGTTCTGTCGGATATGGCATAATCATTGATTGTTACTGTCAGTTCTTTTACTGGGTCTGATATGTCTAGTCCGGCATCAGATGCTAGACTTTGGATGAAACAGTTTGTTACACAGTCAGAGATTCCAATTGTCCTAATTATGTTAGAATCATCGGCATATACGGTTGTGATCATCAGGGTAGACAGTACAAAGAGGTAACAGAGGGCATTCATCAGACAGATTATCTGGCCTGATACATAAAAACCTCACGAGTCTCACTATAAGGCAATGTCAGCAGTTTGGAGCTGCTCTTTTTTCCTTTTCAGCATGGCAAAGATTCCTATGATTGCCGCAATCCAGATGACACTAAATATCATGTTTGCCGGACTGACATACATGTACGGAGTAGCATCCATGATGTTTATCTGTAACAGTAATGCCCTGTCATTAATGTCAATCATCCCTGTGTGATATGCTGGATTATTCTTTGGTATGGCAGATATCTCATCAACGTCAGTATGCATTGCAGCTATGCTGTCTTGAATTCTAAGAAAATTAGTAGACTCTGTGGCAAATAACCATACAGGATTTTTGGAGACGACCTGACCTTCTTCATCAGTCGTATCAGGCAGGTTTGCCATCACCGTATCCAGGTCTGCCTGAATTGCCACTAGATGATGACGGATTGTACCAGGATCAGATGAAGATATGACGCCATCAAGATTCCCCCGGATTCTGTCAAGCGGATATATGTCAGCATCATATCCTGAGATGGCCACATATACGCCAGAGACAATTATTACAAGGATGCCTGCCATGGCAAGTCTGTATATGCTGTTAGCAGTCTTTTCTTTCTTTGATAGGGGCTTTGTGTGCTGTGAGCTGTTTCTTTTAAATCGTGTATGCGATAAACTCATGTATGCAATATAAAAGAACCCGAGTGTCTGAAGGGCAATAATTGGTACAAAGACTGGGTTGTTTGAAAATATAGAGACAAAGACTGCTAGAACTCCATAGATGCCAAAGAATATCTCCAACAGGGTCGTTTGCGTAAAGGGCAGGTTGTATGCCTTGTTTTTCCAATCATCATCCCGGGTAATTATTCCATACTTTGGAGTTCTAAGGAATTCGTTCTTTCTTCCAATTACTGCATCAAAGACTGCAACGGTATTGTTAACTGACATTCCTGCATTATAGACCAACAGTGCAGGAAGTAGTTTTGCCTTTGACTTCCATGACTTGCCATACATGCCTTGTATAATGACAATGTATGCGCCGGGGCCCATTGCAAGATATGTTGCAATAGTCAATGCAGGAAGAAAGCTTACCACATAGAGATTTATCTGACCTGCTAGCAAGACTGGTAGTGTCAAAAACTGTATAAGCATAAGTGGATAGACGATGTGACGTGTGAGCTGAATAAAGGCCTGGATTTTTGCCTCTATTGCAACCTTGCGTTTTAGTATTATATCAGAGAGTAGTTTTACTGCACACTGGATAGAGCCCTTTGCCCAGCGGAATTGCTGTCGCTTGGCCGCATTCATCTGTGCAGGCAGTTCTGCATCAACTACAATATCAGGCAGAAAGACGCACTTCCAGCCCTTCATCTGTGCCCTGTAACTCAGATCAAGATCCTCTACCAGTGTAGCAGTATGCCATCCTCCGGCATCCTCCACACAGCCTCGTCTCCAGATACCGGCAGTGCCGTTAAAGTTCATGAACAGATGTGAGTCGCTCTTTGCCTTTTGTTCTACAAGAAAATGAAAGTCAAGGCTGAGTGCCTGGACTTTGGTAATTACAGAATAGTTCTCATTTACATGTCCCCAGCGACATTGAACAAAACCGATATTGGGTTTTGAAAAGTGGGGTATTGCTCGTTTGAGAAACTGGGTGGTGGGGATGAAATCGGCATCAAAGATTGCAACAAGCTCAGTATCAGTAGTCTGCATTGCGTGTTTTAATGCGCCCGCCTTGTATCCCCGTCGTGTCCCGCGCCTTACATGCTCAATGTGAAATCCCTGTGTCTTGTAACCGTTTATGACACCGTCAAGCAGTTTGACTGTATCATCATCAGAGTCATCGCAGACCATTATACGCATCTTGTCTTTTGGATAATCCAGACTACAGACGGCATCTACGAGCCTCTTTGCAACATACTTTTCGTTGTATATTGGCAGTTGGATTGTCACTGATGGCGTGCCCAGATCAGCAGTGGCGGGAACATCCTTTCTCTTTCTAGAGACAAAGGCAAGATAATAAAAGTTACAAGTGTATGCAGTAATTATTATGGCAGATATGATAAACAGATCAAAGACCAGTGAGGTAAAGGGGTTGATTGCCATGTCCCTAGTTTTAGATTATTGCCAGTCGCTATTTAAAAGAGCCGGTATTATTTTATCTCATAAATCTTGATTGCTTGTGGGGGACATACCCCCTCGCATGCAAGACAAAAGATGCAGTCAGGTTCCTTTGACATTAGTGGTTTTTTCTCAGATGCCGGGTTTCCAGGAGAGTCAAACCACTCGTATACATCTACAGGACAGGCCTCAATGCAACCGCCGTCTGCAATACAAATATCATAGTCTACTGAAACAAATTCTCCCCACACTCCCATGATGCCGTTGTTTGTGCCTCTCCTGCCCCAAGTTTTGATTGTGTGTTCCGGAGCACTGTATGATGCAGATGGCTTTATCTTTGATTTATAGTCAACGTCAATGGGTCCGGGTTTTGCGCCATCAGGAATTTCAATGGCGCTATCATCGTCTTCTGTCTCATCATCAGATGCCTCAATTGGTTTTGGTTTTGCTCCAAGGACAATCTTTGCTAGAGGAGTAAGATCCTCGAGTTTTTGAATAGCTGCAACCTCTGAGATTTTTTCAGTTTTTGCAAAATATGAGATCATCTTGTCAGCCAAGATGGTGTTTCGCAGGATGGTATCTATGACCATCTTTGCAAAATGGTCTGCTTTCTTTCTATAGTCTTTTACCCAGTTTGGGTCTCCGAATTTTTCAATGGGGAATATCTGATAAATTATATCTACAACCTCACCTGTGACAATCTCTACTGTAACTGACAAGTCTACTGCCTCATATCCTCTAGCATCAGGATCATTCATGTTTTGTTCTTTCCAACGATATGTTGCATAGATTCTGTCAGCGTACATGTCCATCTCAAATGCTTTTTTAAGTCCATCATGAACAGATTGTAGTTCTACTGGCTCCTCTAGTTTTACTGGTAGTCTATAAAGTCCAAGCTTGAATCCATGTAATGGATATACCCCACGTTTTGCAGTAGAAGCTTCCATTGACCATACTCGATCTTTTAAAAGCAGAGACATCTGCTTTTTATTAGTTTTTTTTATTTAAAAAGGTTATCAGGAGTGAAGTTTGTTGCATAATTTCCTCAAACATGAATAGTTGGTGCGTAAATCATATCCACGAGTGTCAAGTTGAATTATGCAACAAACTCCACACACTAGTCATTGTTTTCTGGCATGCCCAACATTAGTGTCCCTCTAGCCTGTTGGGCAGGAACAGGACATTATCTTACGCTAGATATCGTCGGCAAAAAAGGGGCAGGAGAGGCAGTCTCAAAGAATGGGATTATGATATCTGTCTGCAAGAATCCTGCATCTGAGAGATTGTGGGGAAAACCCCATTTTCGTGCCAAGACCTCAAAATGGGGCCATACAGGAGTGTGCATTTTCATATTTTTTCTAGGCAAGCATCAAAAAATATCATTTTTATGTAAATAGAACTTTGATAGAACTGCTTGAAGTTACAAAAGGTGGCAGTGGTAAGCAAGGTAGGATCCAAGGATTCAGAACAAGCCGCAAGGGATGTTGCCAAAAAGCTTTTGGCAAAAAGATCAACGGTGTTTACAATCTCCCCAATTCAAGTCGAGGGGACAAGACAGATTGAGACGTTGGAGGAGCTAAAAAAAGAAGACCTAGACCTAGTCATTACACTTGGAGGGGATGGTACCACACTTCGGGTCTTTAGGAATCTTGAGAATGAGACACCGATTCTGACAATCAATATCGGCGGGAACAGGGGTATTCTCTCAGAGATTACCATTGAGGAGATTGATAAGGCAATAGATCAGATCTCAAAAGACCGTTTCTTTTTGGATAAGAGGACCAGAGTTGTTGCATCCTGTGGAGGAATAGAGTTTCCTCCGGCGCTAAATGAGATTTACATTACTAGGACAAACCTGACAAAGACTGCAGAGATCAAGATCAGTTTTCAAAACGATGTTGTAAGACAAAAGATGGACGGAGTAATAATTGCAACCCCGAGCGGATCAACTGGGCATTCTTTCTCACTGGGAGGTCCAATCTTGCATGAGAGTCTAGACGTACTTATAATAACACCAGTTGCACCAGTATACAGATTGCCGTCATTGATTGTTCCAGATGAAAAGATAGAGATTACGTGCTCACATGACTGTAATATTACAATGGATGCCCAAGTTGTAAAGGCCGCTGGATATGAGGAGCCAATCACAATAAGAAAATACAAGAAACATGCAGTCTTTGTAAGATTAAAGAAGAGGGGACTTCGACAGATGAGCAAGCTTGGATTTTAGGATTTTAGACGCCAGTGCATTTTATGCAGGGGTGCCATTTAGATCATCAGATGACTGTCTTACCACACCGCTAGTCTATGATGAGATCAGACATATCAAGAGGGATTACGATGCCATAGGAACACTGCTTGATACAAACAGGCTACATATCAGAGAACCCGATGCCGCGTCAACTAGGATGGCCACGGATGCTGCAAGAGATACCGGTGACTTGCCGCAGCTGTCAAGACAGGATATTTCAGTTATAGCACTAGGTATTGAGATGAAAGGTGAGATCATTAGTGATGATTTTGCGATCTCAAATGTTGCAAAGAATCTAGGCCTGAAAATTTCTCCGGTCATGACTAGGGGAATTACAGATGTGGGAAGATGGATTCACTACTGCCCGGCATGCAAGACACGCCAGACAGGAAAGGAGTGTCTCGTGTGTGGGACTGCACTAAAGAGAAAGCTGCTCAAGACATAGGGAGCTATTTTCAGACCGTCCCAGAGATGTTACGAGTCATGCAGGGTTTTCTGATTTGGTTTTTTGGCAAGACTGCTTTTTGATTCGAGTGTTTTTTTGATCTTTTTTGCACGGGCGATGCCAAGTCCCTCGACTTTGCCAAGTTCTGCCGCAGTTGCAGAAAAGACATTCAGCGGAGTTTCAAATCGCTCAAGCATCCTGACTGCAAACTTTTCTCCTATTCCAGGCAGACTGCACAAGACGGAGAGCTGCTGTCTTTGCAGATCCGGGGATTTTTTGATCTTTTTTAGATACGGTCCCTTGGAGGAGGGGTCTTTCTGCATACACATGGAAACTAGTAGTCTAGCAGTATGGTTTGCACTCGGAGTAGGAATTACTGGAATTTTAAAGTCAAGAATGATGGACGAGACTGCGCCATAAAATACCATGGGGTTGTCTGTGACCTCGTCTATCTCATCAACATTTCCCTCCATGAGAATCACAGGGTGTGCAAAGTGCTCCTTTAGTCTAGCACACTGGTCATAGAGACGCCCGTCAAAGACAGATGCTAAAAGATCACGAATGCTTTTTCGCTCAACTATGGTCTCAGGTGCAACAATATAATCCCCGACAGGAAGTGTCTTCATCTCAAGGTTTAGTCCTATCGATTTTAAAAGATCCGGAATGCCGCTTTTTCGCTCCCGTTCATCCACTACAATCCGAAGGTCTTTCAGATTCACAAGTAATGCTTGCAGATAATTGTTAATATCTTGTATGAATTATCGTCTAGGATTATCTTGTGCAGGACTATTAGGAGCATCAGCAGTGTTGCCCTTCATCATTGTAGTGATCTTGGCTTCTTGCTCTTTGAGACTGTTTTTGAGACGTGTCTCTTGTTTCTCCAAGACAGTAGACCGTGTCTTTGCCATCTCAGAACGCTCCTCTAGCTCGGCGATTAACTCCTGCTTTTTTGACTTTATCAAGATTGTGCCTGCTTGTCTGAACACCGCATCACCGTCTGCGACTTTGTGTAGTTCTTCAAGGGCTTTTGCAGTCTCTGCCTTTTCAATCTCAAGATGCTGTTTTTGAGCCATGAGGGACTGGAGCTCCTGTTGGGACTGTTGCAGTTTTGCAAGTTGTTCTTGAAGCCATGGCGGCATCTGTTCCTTTGACATGACATATCAGAAAATTTGTTTCGTTATATCTTTACCGATATCATAGGACCAATGTTACAGTCGTGGGTGTACCCAGAGATTGCAGTCTATGGGGTATGATAAAGAACTAGAACTATTTCAATACCAGCACAACTGTTCCCTGAAACTGGTTATACCCAAGTGATGGTTTGTTATCTGATATGGAATTGCAAATATTTTTTTTGATTGTCTTTATTCAGAGAAGACCGGGGGGGGGACTTGACAAGTTTAGAGAACCCCTCCTTCATCACACATTGTTTAATCCATCAGATTTTATCAAAAACAGTTAATCGGGCATTGCCAGTCTTAGAGTCGTTTCAAGAGAGATTTTACTGCTACGTCTGCATTTGGATATGTAGAAACAATGTCATCTTCTCCCTTTTGGTGTCTCCCAAATCCTTTGCTTACTTTGGGTATTGTCATTATTTTTGCCATATTCACAAGAGAACTTGGCTGCATAAAAAAAAGCTCACAGGACTTTGTCTCCAAGCTGTTTGTAAATAATCACCAACAGCTTGAACATCTCAAGACCTGACTGACTCTATGGAATCATAGCTTGTCTGAATTAATCGGAGTGTCGAGTTTAGGTTTGCCCTAAGGTGTGCTAGCTGTGCTGTTTGAACTGTGATGATTATTTTTTTATCGAATTTTATCCTGGTCGTGACTGGATTTTCAGGATAAAACTCGTTGTCAGTATTTACAGAATCATAGATTGCCTTGGTCTTGTCTTTTGCATCGACGGTTATCTTTGCACTAAAGTTTAATGTCATATGCAGTGCCTGCCACCTTGTAGCTGCATTTTTTGCAGGACCAGATTCCGACGGCATCTCTCCGGAATGTCTGTGAACCACACTCTGGACAAGTTCTTTTTTCTTTTAGTTGAAGGTGGATTTTTGTATACTGCTTTCTAAGCTTGATTCCATACCTAGCGCCCAACCCCTTTAGGGATTTTTTTGCCTTTGCCATCTTATTGACTGCCTCTGTGTGCCTGTAGTTTCTCTCTTATCTTTGCACCCAGTCTAACTGAGATCTCCCCGCAGCGATTGACCTCGTCTTGTGTAAATCCACCACTGCCACCCTTTTGCAAGGCGCAGATGTTTCCATCAGAATCACTTGTAATAGTTATGCGTGCATCCATGCTGGCCCATTCGTCACCGTTTGGATCAACTATTATGTGTCGTCCAATCTTGCCCATGGTTACAGATACCGGGATTGTGTTAATTGGCAAGACAGACTCGTCTTCATCTACAAGTTTTGGGGCATCGCCAGTCCAGCTCCATTTTGGAGTCTTTGATGACAGTAATGCAGCTGTGCTAGCGTACGAGCACGCATCAAAGAGATTTCCGTCATAATCAACTACCACGTTATCGGCAAACACACCAATTACAGATTTGTCCTTTTCAATGACTAGCTGGGAGACGTCCACCATGTGGCTCTCTCTTATTCCCCTATCAACTACCCTTGCTAGTTCAATGACAGGAGGTTGTGGAGGTCCGGTCTCTACAGTAGGATGTGACAGCGGTAGCAGCTCAGCAGTGCAGATAAAGAGACCCTTGTCACCAGTATCAGGAAATGGCCTGTCAGGCTGAATCTTTATGCCACAGATGACCTCGGTATCACCTATACGGACTCGGGCAGAGCCGTTTGCCTTTGGAATGGCATTAGTCTCGATGGTAATCGTGCGGAATTCATCTAGTGCACGTCCGTCAACTCGCTTTCCATCATCTAGCAGATCAATTATCTGTGATTTTTTTAGTTCGTCAATGACAGATGTGGATGCCAATTCTAGTTGTCTCCTTTTCCAAAGTATTTTTCATATAGTGCCTTTTTTTGTAATTCATAAACAATCTTACAGCCGGCAATACCCACATCCACACATTTCTTGTATTCATCAGGAGTCAAGATACCGTCTAGCTGTAGCAGTGTTATTTTTTCAAGACTTGGCATGTAACCAATCGGCATGTCTGCCTGTCCTGCCTGATCCTCTTCGTTGTTAATATCAAGAACAATTGTGTCTGCTACCTTGCCAGACGCACATGCTGCAACCATATCCCTCATTGGAATGCCGGCATCAGCTAGGGCAACAGAAGCAGCAGAGAGTGCGGCGCAACGGGTGCCGCCATCGGCTTGAAGTACCTCAATGAACACATCAACTGCTGTTCTTGGGAATTTTTCAAGCATCACTGCCGGCTCTAGGGCCTCTTTGATTACTTTGGAGATCTCAATCTCCCTTCTTGAGGGGGCCGGATTCTTTCGCTCGCTTACAGAGAAAGGCTCCATGTGATATCTGACCCGAAGTATTCCGGTGTCGGTATTTGACATGTGTTTTGGATGTACATCCCTTGGACCAAAGACACCAACTAGAATTTTGTTATCGCCAAATTCAATGTAGGCAGAACCGTCGGCATTCTTTAGCCCGCCTGCCTTTATCATGATTCGTCGTGGCTCGTCTATCTTACGGCCGTCACAACGGACACCATTCTCATCTAGCAAGACCATTGTTGTGTCTCGTCCACCCATTATGATTCATCCTTTTTTTCTAACATTTCTTTCACTTGATCAGTCAAATTAGCAACGTGTGCTTGTTTGTTAACCATCTCAATGGCTTTTTTAGCCTTTAATAATCCCTCGCGAGTTTCACAGGAGACGACCACCCAACCGTTTTGCCCAATGGTGATGGCCGCGTTAGTTGCCATCTCTATCATCTGTATCATGCTACCCCGCTTTCCAATAAGGCGTGGAACCCTGCTTGGTGAGATCTTTACTAGGTCGCCGGAATCAATCTTGCCTAGATCCCTGTCAGATATTGTAATTAGTGGATCCCTTGTCCTGTCAAAATTGGCAATTCTTGCGGCCACTAGATCGCCGGATTTTAGCTTCGACGAGAGCTCGTCGGCATGGGCAGAAAAGTCTCGTCCAAAGACATCCTGTGCAGGCAGAAACCCGACATAGCACGAGTTGATATCAAGCTCCCAAGACAGTGATGTATGAGAGATGACCTTGCCAATTACAAGATCATTTATTTCAGGAATATATTTTCCAGTAAGCGGAATGACCCTAACCGAGTCCTCATAGATCTCAGAGATTCCAACAAGGGTTGAGATTATCTTGTTCCCGTCAAGTATTACGTTTTGTTCTGGTCTTAGAGGTCCTGTAGTGATTGTGTCCCCCGGGATGACGTACTTTCTCCTGTTATCCATTATTGAATTACCTCGACTGTGGCAGAACCCTTTGTTATGGAACCCAGTCTATCTATCATATTTGACCTTGCCGCTGCGGGTATTTCAAGTATTGCTTTTAGGGAGCCGTTATTTTGCCACTCTTCTTTTTTTAACGAACCTGCAGACTTTAGGACGGCATATGACTTTGATGCAAACTGGGCAGGGATTGTTATTTCCAGCTGGAGGTTCTCAGACTTTAGTGCAATTATTGAACGGAGCTTGTCAACTATGTCTTTGGCCTGCTCATCGGCACCCTTGTGAGGATCAATTGAGACCCTGCCATCTTTCATCGCCTGTTCGATTCTTAGCGGCGGGTGCGGAGAGTGGGTCTTTGGATCCACAAAGGTTTTGGCAATAAATGTAATTATCTGTCTCCGCTTATCTTCTATCATCTTTCGTCTCTGATCAGTTGTGAGATTAAGGTCGCCTTTTTCAAGAATTATCTTGACAATCTCTGTCTGATCTTCAGTCTTGAATGCCTTTAGCAGTTTCTCAGAAGAAGGCCTTGTACCCTTTCCAGAGTCGCTATAAACCTCATCAGATACAAGAACCGATGAGATGTCCTTTCTCTTACCCATCTTGTAATCTAGTGCAGGATCAGGCTTGACCATAATCTCAAATTTTTCACCCTCAAAAGAGTATCGTACAAGGGTAACGTCGACCATCTCTAATGATTAAAAGGATTCGCTATTTATCTATACATAAAACAGATACTGTAACGTTATCGAGGGATAGGCATAACCCGAAATATGGATCTTATTCCAATTCAAAACTGTGCCTGATATTTGAGATGGCTCTGATAAGTTATCGAGACCTAGTCATACCTGAAATACGGATCTTATTCAAACCGTATTGCCCTTTTTAGTTACTTGATAATAAATTATATTTCCTTTTCTGGCGGTTGTCTTTAACCATTTCAAATGAACAAAGATATGAAATGCAGACCTTGAGGGAAGTCTATTATTGCCACAAGCCTTTTGTTCGATGTTCTCAACCCATTTTCTGATAAACGATTCACCTTTGTTAGTTTTTGATACTTTGAGAGTGGCACGCCAAATTTGCATTATGCGAGATTTTTTATCTGTTATAGAACCTAAAATAATTCGACAGGCTCTTAAATTAGGTTTTGTCTTGATTAATACAATCCAATAATTAGGGTCATCAATATTTGTGCAAAAATAGTAAAATCCTCTGTTGGGGAATCCTCTACTGCTTGCATCTCTAAATTCTTCTCTCAGATTTTTGAACTCTTTATCTGTTGGTTTTATCAAGTTAGCTTTTGCCTCAAATGGTTCACTTTTTATTATCGATTCAATTTCTGATGGTTTTTGATCAAAATTAAGAGTGTAAAACTTTTCCCCATTAACTATAACATTTTTAATTATTTTTGATGAAGATAATTCCTCATAGGCCCTTTGAGTATTGCTCTCAAAATTACTTGCAAACTGCTCATACAATTCTGTTTCAGATGTTATTCTGTATGAAAGATGAGGTCGGCCATAAAGAACAAAAATTTTCACAATTCGTCTTTTCCATTCTTCTACTGTGAACATATTTTAAGCTTAACAGTTTAGTTATATATCCTTTGCCACAACTGGCTATGATGAGAAACGAATACTGCCATTCAATAGCCAATTTTGGCAACTGATATATAGATTAATGATGTGTTTTAACTATGGAATTATTAGAACGAGAAGAAATACAACTGCCGCTTGAAAGACTATTCAATACTTCAAATGCTAAGGTATTAGATTTTCTATTAGCTAATGAAGGTCTAGACTATACTGAAGATGAAATATCACAACTTACTGCAATCCCAAGTCGTACACTTCAAAGAAGCCTACATTTACTTGTGAGTGAACATGTCATAAAACGACATAAAAAAACTGGACGGATGCTCTACTATACTGCAAACTTGTCTTCTCCCCGCGTTAGTGGATTGCTTAGTTATATCAATTCAACCTTAATGAATAATCTAAATGCGTCTATAAGCGAAAATAATCCTAAAAAGGGTTCTGTCTAATTAACGGTTCATAGACAGATCTTATTCCAATGGAAAAATTTGCCTATTGTGAGGCTTTGCTCAATGAGGCATTTTGAATGATGGTCTTCCACTTGTTCTTACCCTCAACTTTTATCATTGAGGCATCTGCTGGGGTCTTGCCACCCAAAGCCTGGTGTTTTCTGACAAAGTTATAGTGTACTTTCAACCCTTCCATAACCCGGGGTATCCATCTTTTTGAGACCTCTAAAGACTTTCTCACGATCCCTGATAGTTCCATCAAGTCGTTCCATCTTGTTGTTGTGCATATCACCTGCAATGTGTATGTGCCTTACATGGGTAGTCTTTTTGCCAAAGACTCTCTTGCTTGATTTCATATATGCTGGTAGCCCATCTGTTATGAAATTTCTAGGATTCTTACCTGCCTGTAATTTGGTTAATCGTAATAGGTTGTCGGCATTGTGTTGGAATTTGGTATCTGTAATATCAGAGGCCAGCCAATATCTAGTATCATCATCCATTGAGGCAAACAGATAACACTTCTTACCATTGATCTTAATCCATGCCTCATCAGCCCTGAACCAAGTACCAACTCTTGGGGTTTTACCATTCAAAAACACAGATGTTAGATTAGAGTATTTTTCAATCCAACGGTATATGCGCATATGTGATACTTCAATTTCCTCTTGTTCAAAACTATCTGCAATACGCCTTACTGACATACCTGAAAAATACATCTGTAAGGCTCTCTAGTGATTATTGTATTACCATATCTCATTTTCTCAAAGCCAATGTTTGCCGTAAATTTTCTTTTACATTCTTGGCATTGGAATATCGGCTTGTTGCCATTCTTGTTTTTCCTCATTCCGTCTTTTATTATTCTACCAGATGAACAGAACTTGCATAATGAATAATCTGTTTTGTCCATGAGTTTGAATGACTGGTCTGGTATCTGGTTTGCCTTGATAGTCTCTAATACAACTTTGATGTGTTTGCAGTCTGCCTTGTTTAGTTTGTAATCATCACAATCACATACGAGACCGTTGCCGGTTCTAGTGACGGTATAATATACTGACTCTGTAAACTGGCTCTTGACCTGATAAACGCCAGGAGCAGTCTGTTTTGCATACCCACTCTTTTCAATCATTAATTGAGATTTTTGGGTTCTCTGTTGATTCATACAAACACCTCAAAAGTTATAAAACCAAAGAGATTCAAGGCATCAGAATACGCCAGACTCATCATTGGGAGTGAACGTCCCTCTGATTCTTTTGTTTCAATCATTTGCTTTCTTGCTCTTTGATTCATACTAACTATGTGTTCAATCCACATATAACTATATGTGTTTAACCCATATATGTGAACAAATTATATGCTGGTGTTGTATCGTTGATATTATGAGCATGAAAGTAGATGGCGATTATTATCGACATGAGTGCAATAGGTGTAGTAAAATTTGGTATAGCATTAATGAAGCACCAAAGAATTGTGCAAATGTGATATGCAAGTCTCCATACTGGAACAAACCAAGAGTGAGAATCTGAACGAAAATGGATCAACCTAGTCTGTTGCATAATTCAACTTGATACCTAGGTCTTTGGCAGGGGGTTCTGCTTGTGGGACTTTAGGTAGTTCTATTGCTGAGTCTGGTAAACTCGATCAAGTTTCAGATTATGGATATGTGTTAAAAGGGTTGTGAGAGGTTTTTGGAACAAGATCCATATTTCAGGTATGCCTATCCCTCGATAACTTAACAGTATCGAAATAGGATAGAGATTTACTGTGGTCTGGCATTAGATTCAGAAACAAAGTCAAAAATCATACGGGCAGAGATTAAAGACCTAAGGTCACAATCAAAGAAGATAGCGGCAAGGATGATCGAATTGACAAACGCAGCCAAAACAACAGTTTCATAAAGAGATACAAATAGTCTACCAAAATTTATTTGGTAGAACTAGATAGGTAAGTCGCCAGTTTGATAACACCTAACAGAGATATGGGGTTTTTTTAAATGTTAGGTGGGATGAAGTTTGTTGCACAATTCCCACAAATATGCCAAGTTTGTGCGTAATCATAACCTAGTCTGTTGTATAATTCAACTTGACACCTAGGTCTTTGGCAGGGGGTTCTGCTTGTGGGACTTTAGGTGGTTCTATTGGTGAGTCTGGTAAACTCGATCAAGTTTCAGATTATGGATATTTGTTAAAAGGGTTGTGAGGGGTTTTTGGATCAAGATCCATATTTCAGGTTATGACTATCCCTTGATAACGTTACAGTATCATAAAACAAGCTAGATTCTTATGTGGATTTTGGAGATCACCTACAAGATTTGTCGTCCTTGGAGGTAATTAGCAAAGATAGTCAAAAGATATCACTAAAGCTCAAAGACATACCATTACAGTATGCAAACGCACTAAGGCGTGTATGCCTAAACGGAGTACCGGTCTTTGCAATAGATACCGTAGATATTATTGAAAACTCGTCAGTACTGCCAGATGAGGGACTAGCCCACAGGCTGGGGCTGATTCCATTGACAACTGATCTGTCTAGATTCAACGAGCCGGCAATGTGTGAATGTCAAAGTGAGACCGGTTGCTCAAACTGCACAGTGATGCTAATTTTAAATTCCGGGGATTCAGATGTCACAAGAACAATCCTTTCAGATGAGCTGTCCTCAGAAGATGATTCGATAAAGCCCGTTGCAGAAAATATTCCCATAGTCCAGCTGGCACCAGGCCAGAGAATCAAGCTAGAGTGCTATGCAAGACTAGGACGTGGAACAGAACATGCCAAATGGAATTCTGCAAACATTTCAACTCTTACTGATACTGACAAAGAAAACATCAAGGTCTTGACAGTGGAATCCACAGGAGCACTAAACCCAGAACAGATAATCATCTCCGGAGTAGACGAGGTCAGCAATAGGTTAGGCCAGTTCAAAGAGATGATCAACGGAATTGAGTAGGACAAGCATATATTTGGGTTTTAAACCGCATTATTCACATGACTAGTCAGATCGTCATACGCATGGCAGGAGATCTAAAAAAGGCATCATCAAAAAATAATGCCCCAATCTGGGCAAAGCTTGCCGAATATGCATTAAAGCCGTCAATTGCAAGAAGGGATCTCAACCTAAAGCGGATTGACCAGCTAACAAAAAACGATGACATGGTGGTGTTTCCCGGCAAGGTGCTTGGGACAGGTAGCATGTCTCACAAGATCACATTATTCTCATTTTCAATCTCAAGTTCTGCAGCAGACAAGATAGTCAAAAATGGTGGAAAGGTAATCAGTCATCAAGATTTCATCGAGCAAAACCCTACCGGAAAGGGGGTGGTACTGCTTGGCTGAACTAGTCATAAGAACTGACAGGCCGGTTGTAGTAGATGCCACAGATCACATTGCAGGAAGACTGGCATCATATGTTGCAAAGCTGCTGATCAGAGGAAGCAGGGTAACTGTTGTAAACTGTGAGAAGATAATGATGAGTGGTACGAGAAGCAACCAGATAAAAGAGTACAGGGAATTTTTAGAGATCAACAGCATCATAAACTACAAGCATGGACCGGTTCATTACAGGAGGCCAGACACAGTGATGGCAAAGATGATTCGTCAGATGCTTCCGTTTGATAGAAAGCCCTCAGGAAAGGAGGCGCACAAGAGGCTTCGAACATACATTGGTTCGCCCAAGGAGATCAGATCACTTGAAAAGATTCAGTTTGAAAAGGCAAAGATAAGAAAAACCCCGTCAGAATATACCGCACTCGGGGAGCTATGCAAGGTAATAGGGTGGACTAGATGACTACCCCAAAGACTGAGATCTATTTTGCAACAAGAAAGACTGCTAGTGCGCATGTCTACATTACAAAGGGAAGAGGCAAGATTAGAATTAATAATGTTCCAGTAGAGATGATTCCACAAGAGACAGCCCGAGAGATAATTTTGGCGCCAATAGAGATATCAGGTGACCTTAGAGATAAAATTGACATCTCTGTCCGTGTAAGGGGCGGGGGTATCATGGGCCAGGCAGGTGCAATAGCAACGGGAATCTCAAGGGCACTTACAGGATGGACCAAATCCAAAAAGGAGCCAAGGGATCATCCTTTCACAAAGTCAATCAGAGAGGATCTCAGAAAAAGAATAACTGATTTTGATAAATACCTAGTCAGTGGGGATGCCCGAAGAAAGGAACCAAAAAAGTTTGGCGGTCCCGGTGCAAGAAGAAGAAAGCAGAAATCATATCGTTAGGCCGTGAAAGCCATAGTTCTTGCAGGTGGTAGCGGAACAAGGGGCAGACCATATACAGAATACTTTCCAAAAGCAATGATTCCAATCCATGGCAGGCCGCTTGTTGACCATGTTGTGAGATACTTGAAATCATTTAGCTTTGTTGATGAGGTGATCATCGTCTCAGACTTTGATGGGCTCGGAGGACAGATAAGACAGTATTATGGGGATCAGAGAGGCATTGTTTTTGTCCAAGACTCACAAAGTGGCACCGGTGGTGATCTGCTACATATAGCAGACATGCTCAAAGGCGAGTCAGAGTTTGTGCTGTGGTTTGTGGATAATTTGTGCGCCATAAATCTGTCAGAGATGCGAGAGTTTTTTCTAAACAAGAACAGTATGGCATGCATTGCAACTAGAACCAAGAGAAGAGAAGAGACGGGGTTTGCAACAGTGGAGGACGGAATCATAAAAAAATTTACAGAAAAGCCGACCATAAAACTACAGCTGTCAGAATGTCTCGGAGTATACATGCTAAAAAAAGAGATAATTCAGCAGCTAAGGGCAGGCAGACACAAAAAGCTAAATTTATCATATGATGTATTGCAGCCGCTATCAAAGGAAGGAAAGATAAGCGCCTTTGATATTGGCAATACAGAGTGGCTTGATGTAGAGTCGCCAATGATACTTGAGAGGTACAAAGAAACAGTCAGAAAAATCATAGAACAGATGGAATCATAGATTTTTTCTCAAACTCGGATATATCTCGCTCATACAAAAGGGTCTGTGCGATCTCGTCGAGTCCCTCCAGGAGAATCTTTTTTCTGTAAGTGCCAATCTCAAAGTGGATCACCTCAGATGGGCTCGTGATGGTTTGACACTCCAAGTCCACCTCCACCATGCCGGCCTCTTGTTGTAGCCGCTCCACTGTTGCCTGCTCTAGTATGATGGGCAGAACTCCATTTTTGAAGCAGTTGCTAAAAAAGATGTCTGCAAACGAGGGTGCAATTATCACAGAAAACCCATAATCAAGCAGGGCCCAGACAGCGTGCTCACGGCTAGAGCCACAGCCAAAGTTGTCTCCGACTGCAAGAATCTCAGAGTTTTCATATCTGAGATCATTTAGGACAAAGTCAGGCCTCTTGTTCTCTTGCTTGTCATACCTCCAGTCAAAGAACAGGAATCTCCCAAATCCTGACCGTTGAACTAGCTTTAGGAACTGTTTTGGGATAATCTGATCAGTGTCCACGTTTACCTTCTCAAGCGGCGTCACAATGCTAGTTATCTTCTTGAAAGGCCTCAGCGTCATCTCAAGTCCATCTCCCTGACATCTACAAAATGTCCACAGATGGCAGCAGCGGCCGCCATCACAGGACTTACAAGATGTGTTCGTCCCCCGGTTCCCTGTCTTCCCTCAAAGTTTCGGTTGGAGGTGCTTGCACAGCGCTCACCAGGAGACAAAATATCAGGATTCATTCCAAGACACATGCTGCACCCGGATTCTCTCCACTCAAAATTGGCATCCAAAAAGATCTTGTCTAGCCCCAGCTCTTCTGCCTGGCGCTTTACCATCTGAGAACCCGGAACTACCATTGCTCTGACGCTAGGTGATATCTTTTGTCCCTTGACTATTTTAGATGCCTCTAAGAGATCTTCTAATCTTGCATTGGTACATGAACCGATAAACACCCTGTCAATCTTGATATCCTGGATTGCAGTTCCAGATTCGAGTGCCATATAATCAAGTGCCTTTTCTGCACTCTTTTTTTGACCCGAGTTGCCTTTGGAGAATTCGTCAGGGGACGGGATTGATTCAGTTACATCACATGTCATTCCTGGATTTGTTCCCCAGCTGACTTGGGGGGCAATATCATCAATGTGCAAGGTAAACTGTTTCTCAAACTTTGCATCGCTGTCTGTCCTTAGATTATCCCGCCAGGAATCAACCAGGGATTCATAGTCATCTGGGGTATATTTCCTGCCTCTGAGATACTCGAAGGTCTTTTCGTCAGGGGCAATCAGTCCTGCACGCGCACCTGCTTCAATTGACATGTTACATACAGTCATCCTCTGCTCCATGGAGAGATCAGTCACCCCCTGTCCCCTATACTCAATTACCGTGCCAGTGCCGCCATCAGTACCAATATTTTTGATGATGGATAGTATGATGTCCTTTGCAGTTACAGCGTGTGGATTCTTTCTCTTTCCTTTGACTCTTATTTCAAATGGTCTTGGTTTTTCCAGCCACAGGGTCTGAGATGCCAGTACATGCTCTACATCACTTGTTCCAATACCCAAGGCAAGCGCCCCAAATGCTCCATGTGTGGACGTATGACTGTCACCGCAGACAATTGTAGTTCCAGGCAGTGTGATTCCCAGCTGCGGCCCTATCACGTGTACTATTCCCTGGTTGTCGCTGTTTATATCAAAGAGTTTTATTCCAAAATCCCTGCAGTTTTTTTCTAGGGTCTGAATCTGTACTGCAGATGTCTGGTCTAGGATAGGAAGCATGCGATTACTTGTTGGAACGTTGTGGTCCATCGTTGCAACAGTAAGGTCAGGGCGTCGAACCCGTCTATCGTTTATGCGCAGTCCCTCAAAGGCCTGCGGGGAGGTCACCTCATGAACTAGATGCCTGTCAACATAGATAAGGGCAGGGCCGTCTTGCCTTTCTGCAACGATGTGTGATTGCCAAATTTTTTCAAAGAGTGTCTTGCCCATCTTAATCCCCGTCTGGATTATACGCAAATAGCCCGCCAGCAGCAATTATCTTTCCGATTATTTCTGAGAAGGGTTTCATCTTGTATGTCTGTCCTGTTGTGATATTTTTAATCTCATTGCAAGCTATATCTATTGCCACCCTGTCACCGTCTGAGATTCCGTCATAGGCGTCTTGGCCAATCTCGATTGGCAACAAGAATGCACCGTCCACTGCATTTCGGTAAAAGATTCTTGCAAAGGACAGTGCAAGTACGGCAGTTATTCCAGAATGCGACAGTGCGATCGGGGCGTGCTCACGTGAGGAGCCACAGCCAAAGTTCTTGCCAGAGAGAACAAAGTCCCCTTTGCTTACCTTTGAGTGAAAGTCGGGATCCAGCCCCTCCATCGCATGGATTGCAATCTCTGCATAGTCATGAATCTTGAGATACTGGCCAGGAATTATGACATCAGTATCAATATTGTCTTGCGCATATTTTATGACATTGCCTTCCATCATAGGTCCCTCGGATCAGTTATCTTGCCAGTTACAGCAGAGGCAGCTGCTACAAGCGGGGATGAGAGATATGTCTGGGATTCCACATGTCCCATCCTTCCAGGAAAGTTTCTGTTTGTTGTGCTGATGCAGATCTCGTCTTTTGCCAGAACCCCCATGTGTGCTCCACAACATGCCCCGCAGGTAGGAGGACCCACAGTCACGCCGGCATCCAAAAAGATCTTTAACAGTCCGTCCTCTAGTGCTCGTCTGTAAATTGAGATTGCTGCAGGCAGGATCTCAGTTCTGATCTTTACCTTTCTTCCTTTAAGGATACTTGCAACTGCTTTTAGATCCTCATATTTTGCACCAGTACATGAGCCGATGTAGGACTTGTCTAGCTCGACAGAAGGGGCTTCCCTTACAACAGTGGTGTTCCCGGGGGAGAACGGTTTTGCAACCATTGGCTCTATCTCAGAGCCCTCATACTCAAATGTCTTGGCATATTGGGCATCATCATCACCTTTTATTGGATTTAGATCTGTTGCACCCCTTTGTGATAGATACTCTATTACCTTTTGGTCGGGTTCAACTATGCCATTTTTTGCACCAGCCTCTGTAGTCATATTGCACAGTGTCAGTCTGCCCTCGACGGACATCTCATCAATGCCACTGCCTCCAAACTGCATGGTTTTGTATGCGCCGCCATCAGTTCCAATATCTCCGATAATTTTTAGAATTAGATCTTTGGCCATCACGTGGGCAGCTAACCCTCCATGAAGCTCAAAGTAGTAGGTCTCGGGAACCTTGAACCAGATCTTTCCATTCAGCAAGACATATGCAATGTCAGTATGTCCCAGACCGCAGGCAAAGGCGCCCAGTGCACCAGTAGTGTTGGTATGAGAATCCCCACCGACATAGACATCCCCTGGCATGACCATTGCCTCCTCGTGTGAGAGTGTATGACAAATTCCATACTGGCCCATCCCGTATTTGAAGTGTTTTTCAATTCCATAATTCTTTGTAAAGTTTGATAGTTTTACAATGTTTTCAGCAGATATCTTTTCTGCCGAAGGGACAAAGTGGTCTTCTGCAACCCAGACCTTGGAAGGATCCCATAGTTTGTCTACAGATATTCCTTGTTTCTCTAGCTTGTCAAATACCTTGATCACGCCTGGCCCGGACACATCATGCATCATTACCTTGTCGACATTTGCAAACACTACATCATCAGGATATACTGAAGACCTTCCAGAATTGCGAGCAAGAATATTCTCAACAATATTCATAACCAAAAAAGCTTGCCGTACAGATTAAAAGCTTTTCATGGCGGTTTTGCAATATGACAAGCCCGGTCTCAAAAAAGAATCGCAGGAACATTAATCTGGTCAAGCGTCATATCATACGAAAAGTGTTTTTTGGAGGCTGATTAAATCCTGATATTCTCAGTTTATGGCATCAGTGCTTGCCCGAAGTCCTTACTATATTTGAAAAGTGCCTCTGAGGTATTATGCAGCTTGCGATCTTTAGACCAAGCTGGTGGGCAGGAATATGAATAAACGTACTTGAACACATGTAAACCCCTCCAGGTTCCTTGTACTGCTGGGGCTGACTCGTACCTAAACATGATACTAGTACACCTTGGATGTAAATGGAGCAATCCGAGCTGCTGTGATAGTTGACCCAGGGATAGATGAATCTAACTATGATGACACACACCATGATGCAAAAATATTTGCAAAGAGCATTATTAGAAAATACAAAAAATGTCAGGCAGTGTGCGAATCCACAGGAAACATGTGGATAAAGACATTTGAGAGGCAGGGAATAAAAATAATGCTTGCAAACCCATTAAAGATCAAAGCAATTGCAAAAGCTAGCATAAAGACTGACTAGGTAGATGCAAGGACACTTGCATATCTGTTAAGAGCTAATCTTGTTGCGCAGTGTCATGTTCCATCATGGAAGACACGTAGACCAAAAGCAGATTCTCAGGCACAGAACAAGTCGAGTACAGGAGAGAACCGGGGTATCAAACATACTGCTTGACAAATATGACATGAAGACTAGCTGGTTCTTGCAGGCTTTGGAGTGGGGGGTATTTTTGTATCATCATTTTCATTGTTTGTTGATTATCTCTTGGAATTTCATAAAATTGCCATTATACTGCATCAAAGATAGATCTCATGGATCATCAAATTCACCAAATGATTCGGTTTTGGGATCAGTTGATAATACATTCAAATGAAGCAAAACTCATTTTGTGTAGATACAGGTAATCAAATTTTCATAATTTGACAAAATTTTATTGGAATCTATATGAAAATTATTTCAAGATTTATATGTAAATATGTGAGAATTTTAGCATGCGTGATTATGATATACAAATTAGATGTACAGAAATCAAAGACCGCAGACAAGTTACATTAGACTTGGGTAAAGAAGGATTGAGCAGAATTCAAAAATCCAAAATGTTTACATTTGACTTGGAAACCACTCAAAAATTTTCAAGTAGAAAAGAAGCAAAAGAATTTGTAAATAAACTAACCAAAGAAAATCCAAAGATTCAAAGAATTTTGTTAGAAGAAAAGTGATCTTTTATGACAACCGCAAATCTTACTTTACTTTTAGACCCCAAGCCTGTTTGCAGAGCCAATCACAATTGATGCCGGCAATCCGTTTTGATCAACTGCAACATGTATCTTTGTGCCTGAAACTCTGCCAAATCCGCTGTATCCTATTACGTCACCAATCCCTTTTTTGGCCGGAATAGTTGTCGAGTCAACTGATGTCTTTTGCAGCTGTAGCCTGCTTGATTTGTAGGTTGGCCTTTTAGTTCTTGCAGGCTTTGGAGTGGGGGGTATTTTTGTATCATCATTTTCATTGTTTGTTGGTTATCTCTTGGAATTTCATGAAATTGTCATTATACTGCATCAAAGATAGATTCAATGGATCATCAAATTTACCAAATGATTCAGTTTTGGGATCAGGTGTATGCATCTTTGCAGTTTGTCTTTCATTGATTTTCTTGATCAATAGAGTATTCTCCTTTGCATGACACCTAAAATTAGTGCGACCTAATTTCTGTACAATAGACACAAAATTAATAGACACAAAACAATAATAATTATCAAAGAGATAATGGGACATGAAGATAAAATGTCCAAAATGCAAAAAAGACGCAGAACTGGCAATGGACTATTCTGCAGTAAAGTGTAGTTCGTGTGATTTGGACATGAGTTATGGTGAATATGTAAAATTTGTGGCCCACAACGAAGCAATATATTCAGATATTTTAGGGGATTATGCAACCGGTGCTGAAGGACATACTGCGGGTTCCCTAGATGAATGGGATTAACAAAAAGGTATAATGATTCAGCAGATTAAGATAATTAGCTAAACATATCTCTAGTGAACAATGGACTTTTTGTTAGAAAATATTCTCAACCTGGTAGGATTTCTGGTAGGACTTGCAATAGGTATAATGTCATATATTGGATTTAGAAATACCGGAAGCCCGACATTATTTAGATTAACTATTGCGTTTTCCTCAATCAGTCTAGGGTTTTTTGTGATATGGACCGGATATGTAGTAGAAGACTTTGTAACAAAGTCAGGAAGTGTTGAGAGGAGCATTCAGACAGTTGGAATTGCAATTCAGATGGTTGGATATTTTTTTATCGCGTTCTCACACAGTATCAAGTCATTCTTTCCAAAGTCAAGCTACTTTAGATCAGTTATCATACTGCCGTTGTTCTTGGTTTCTTCAGTTCAGCTAGAACATATCTTTAGATCCGTTTCATTCATTTTACTGGCATATGGCGCAATTGAGACAATGCTGTCATACTTTGAGAATAGAAACAAGGGAGCAATCTCTGTTTCTGCAGGACTGGGATTACTGGCATTGGGGGAATTTTTAGGATGGTATTCATTTGTCTTTCCAGAATCAGTCCTGTATTCTGCATCAATGATAATCAAGATAGGCGGATTGATACTGCTGTTCATTCCAGTAAGCAAGGTGCCTCTAACGAAGATGAAATTTGATGAGGATCCGAAATGATTGCCACTCAGGCTTAAAGATTATGGATTTGTCAAATTCTTTTATCTCGTTGGTATATTGAAGAATATCACTAGTTCTATCATAGAAAAACAACAGTCCATAGAGCAGATGGCAGAATATAGAACTCATATGAAAATTATTGGGGATATTCTAGCTACAACTAGAGATGATCTGCAAGACGAAGACGGGGCATCAGTTACCTATCTTATTAGAAAAGCAAACATCTCGCATTCTAGAATCTCGACAATACTAAAGACTCTGGTGACCCAGGGTCTCTTGGAAAAGACAGACAATCGAGGATCAAACAGGTACAAGATCAGCGGGTCTGGGAGGGAGTTTTTGCAAGCATACTATACGTTTACAAACTTTGCAGATAATTTTGGACTAGTCATTTAGATTTTAGCAAAAGTTAGTCTGTAGCATAATTCTACACTGACTTTAGACATGTAATATCGCCCCAAGATTGTGTCTCGCTCAAACATAATTGTTTACGTTGTACCTATCTTTTTTTGAAGCTGATTTTACAAAATCAAATGGCAGATGACTAGCTAGATGAAGAAACACTTCAAGATATACAAGAGGGGATGGATGATATCAAAGCTGGCCGTACCCTCACCACAGAAGAACTCAAAGCAGAATTAGGATTGAAATGATTTGGTCTAATAGTCGGCCGAGTCTAAGAAATAGATAGGGGAAAAAATTGCAGCTAGAATTGTTGATAGAGTTAATGGTGTCAAAGGATGCTTTGCCGATCAATGGATCCCCTCCGCCTTTGCTGTGATATGGCAATAAGACTCTGTAGGATTCAATGTAAATGTTCTAGCTATAGGAGAAATCATTTCGTACATTACACATGCAAAATTACTAAATACAAGTTTAATACTTGGTAGTGACTAGGTAATACAATGGAATCTGAGAAAGGTGACGATAATCCCAAAATCATTTATGTCAACAAACAAAAATTCTCTGTTAAAGCCGATTCCCTCAACGCAAAGCAGATATTAGAACTTGCAGGTCTTGATGATGAATATGACTTGTTTCTAGTACATGGACAAAAAGCTGAAAAGCTAGAGACAGAACCACTTGTAATAAAAAATGACATGTATTTTAATGCAATTATAAAGAGCGCAATATATGGATAACATACCAGACGAGCTAATAAAAGACACAAACATTCTAAGAAAAAACGGTTATGATCTTGAGCTTATTCAAGAGGATCGTACAGTTTACATAAAATTCAAAGACTTTCCTCTGGTTCTAGGACTCTACAACCTAGCTAAGACAAATCTATTAATCCTTACTACTATCCATTACCCAAATACAGGATTTGACATGTTTTGGACAGATCCAAAACTAGTTCTAAAAGATGGTGTTATACCAAAACAAGCTACCTGCGTAGAACCACATCTTGGAGAAGAATGGAGACGATTTAGCTATCATCCATACAATAATAATCGATGGAATCCTGCAGACCATGATATCAAAACATTCATAGCATATGTACACCAAAGACTACAACGCGGAGATTAAAAATGTGGACGGTTGTATTTACTGGAAAGTTTTACAAATCCCTTGAAAAGTTTTTGTTCAATACTTCATATGAAAATGGATGTTTTCTTTTGGCCAATTCATACAAGACAAAAAATAATTTCGCCTTGCTTATTACTGATGTAATAGAACCAACAAAAAACTCTTGGAATTATTGTAATGAACACTCACTAGAACCAAGTTCTTCATTTGTTAACCAATGTGTTATGGCTGCAGATGCCGCAGAATCTAGTTTGGTATTTGTACATACACATCCAAATCCTCTACATCCACCAACATTTAGCTGGATTGATAAAGAAACAAATAACAAAATATTTGCAAATCTTTCTAGCATTCTTCCTGATAGACCACTTGGTAGTTTGGTGTTTAGCAAAAAAGGAATGTGTGGTATAGTGTTTGACAAAAAGAGACTTGAAAATATCAGTAAAATAAAGATTGTTGGAAATACATTAAGTGAATTTCCAGGAATTGGATTTAAACAAAAATCTCACAAAATAAGGAAAAAATTTGATCGTCAAGTTAGAGCAATTGGAGAACAAAGTCAGATAAAACTAGAAAATATGACAGCTGCAGTAGTTGGAATCGGAGGTACTGGTTCTCCTGTTGCTGTACAACTTGCAAGAATGGGCATCAAAAATCTACAATTAATTGACAAGGACAAAATTGATGAGACAAATCTTCCACGAATTTATGGATCCAAGGATGCAGATATTGGTAAACCAAAAGTCAAGGTTTTAAAAAAACACATAGAATCATTTTCAAAATCTAAAATAAATGCAATATATGGTGATGTTACAGATAAGAAAATGCTTGAATCATTGATAGCGTCTGATGTCATATTTGCATGTGTTGATAATCTCACAAGTAGAGCCATACTAAATGAGATTTCCAACAAATACTATATACCACTCATAGATGTAGGGTGTCGAATATATCTAAACGAAGATAAATCCATATCGCAAGCCATAGCCAAAGTCCAAACTGTAACTCCAGATAGCGCATGTCTTTGGTGCACTGGTACTCTTGATGGTAAAACTATACTTGAGGAATCATACTCTAAAGAAGAAAAAAAGAAACTTGCAAAGGAAGGATATTATGATGAAATTGGAAAACAACCAAGTGTCATATCATTAACAACAATGGCTGCAAGCATGGCAGTTAATAAATTGCTCAGCCTTGTAGGTGTATTTGGTGATGAATACAATTCACGAACACAAATTGAATTAAAAAATGGATTCTTTCTTGATGATGAACCCAAAATAAAAACAAATTGTATCTGTCAGAAAAATAGAGGAAAAGTTAATCTCAAAAATTAATACTGATACTACAGGTCTTGTTACCATTGATTTTCTTGATCGATAGAGTATTCTTTTGCAGTACACTTAAAATTAGGACGAACTAATTTCCGTACAGCACAGAATTGCCGTATGTGTATTCATATACAACTTGGCTATAATCAGGCATATGAAAGTAACATCTGCTAATACCGTAACTACCATAAGCAAGTCACAAAGAACCACAGTTCCAAATAATATTGTAAAATATTTCAATTTGAAAGATAAAGACCGACTGCAGTTGGAATTGAAATCAGAGAACGATGAATTTTATATCAAAATAACACCAGTTGAGTAAAAATGAAAACTAAATTTTGTGACAAGATTCATTGTGGTAATTCTATTCAAATAATGAATGAAATGCCAAAGTCAAGTGTAGATATAATCATAACATCCCCACCGTACAACATTGATATAGAATATGGCAAATATGATGACAGTCTTTCTTTTGATGATTATTTGGCTTTGATGGGTAATTTTGGTAAGGCGTGCAGCAGGATATTATCTGATGCCGGTTCGCTGTTTTTCAATATTGGTGATAAGATACTGTGAAGTTATCGAGGGATAGTCATGATATAGGTACAATATCACTAATTTTGTCTGAATAATATGTTGAATTTGGAGTTATGCAACAAACTACTTGTCGGGGTTCTGTCAAGTTATCGGTAGCTAGATACGGATCTTCTAAGGATTGAAAATTTGATTATCTAATTGTGAATGGTTGTGATGGTATATTTGACATACTATATTGAACTTCATACATTCCTACATAAAATTCATCATCTATAATAAAACTCAAATTAAATTCTCCAGATTCATCAAAACATTGTTCTAATTGTCCATCCCCTAATTTTTCAAAATTGTAAAATATATTGGATTCCCTGTATATCTAGAGCATTTTTCTGGTTTGTAGTAATTTCATATTTATTGCCGCCTAGATAAGAAAATCCATTTTGTGAAGAACATAAAGTTTCAAAACCTCTTTCAGTACAATCTATAGATGGAAATTGAACAATATGTCTGAATTTTATTTTTGCCATGTTAAATATACACCAAACTAAATTAAAAGCAGTTCTATATGAATCAATTTAACAAACAATGGGATTTTAGTATTTGTTTAGGTCGTGCCTATCTTTTTCCAGCTGATTTTACAAAATTGCCAAATAATACTTTGGGCGATCGCCATATTTCACGAAATTTTTATTAATAGAAACCTCGTAACTAAATCAATGAGTAAAAATTCAGATGAAGTTATTGGCATAGCTCTTGGAATTTTAGGGTTGGCTGCCTTGATAAAACTTGTAGAAAAAAACTGCCCACATTGTTTGAAAAAGATAGCACGAGGAACATCACAATGCCAGTTTTGCAGGAATAAGACATAACTTGGGGAATTTTGATTTTGAAATCCCCATAATTGGTCTCGTGGTCTCATAGTTCCAAGGTGTAGGTGGGTTTATCTGCTTTGTTTATGATATGGACACAATATTATCAATTTTGTCTAAATAATATATGTTGAATTTGGAATTATGCAACAAACTTCAATTACCATTATAGTTAAAGAATTATTTTTTCATTAAAAACTCGTTGGCGTCGCTCAGTTAGGTAGGAGTACGAGTCTGATAAACTCAAATCTGATACCCTCGGATTCAAATCCCACCGCCAACGGGTTTTAGCTGTATTGTAATAATTCAATGATGTAAGGAGCTGTAGGCCTGTAATTTTATTGCATAATTCCAAGTTCTACACAATATTTGGACAAAATTGACAATGTTGTACCCACATCATGACTGTAATATTCCCTAGCATTATTCATATCGTTGGTTTTGGTGGAGCTTTAATGAATTATGCAACAAAGTTTCACAAGTAAATGGTAATTAAAGAACAAGATCACGATATGATATATTGAAGGTAAACTGCGACAAAGAAGGAATTAAAAGAGCTTTGCAGATAATCAGCCAGGGCGGGATTGCAGTATTCCCAACAGACACGGTTTATGGCATAGGATGTGATCCGTTCAACAAGACATCAGTAGAAAAGATTTATGAGATAAAATCCAGAGATGCAAAAAAGCCGGTTCCGGTTTTGACATATTCGGCAGAGACTGCCATGAGAATTGCTGATTTTGACGAGTTTGCCAGAGAGATTGTAAAGAGATTTTGGCCAGGGCCGCTAACTATAATTCTAAAGGTGACAGACGATAAAATAAAAGAGTCATTAGGATTAAAAGACAAGATTGCAATCAGAGTTCCAGACTGCAAATGCACGCTAGAGTTGCTAAAAAGGTGCAGTTTTCTTGTGGGAACTAGTGCAAATATCTCAGGAGACTTTGCACATACGAATCCAGATGAATGTCTGAGAAATTTGCAAGACTATGATATATTTATTGACGGCGGAGTGATTAAAAGCAAAGGTGAATCAACAATAATCGAGATGGAGGATAGAAATATCAAGATTATCCGAGAGGGTTCTCTGTCTAGGAAGATTTTAGAGTCATGAATTTGATAGTTACCTGCTTTAGACACAATGAATCAGAGACAGGCAATGAAGTAAGGGATATTTTAAAAGAGTTTGGAGACTCGAGCCCAGAGATTTTAGTCACAAACATGTCAGGAATTCTTACAGTAGATACAAAGCTTGATCCTGTGATGGTCACACACAAGATCAAAGAGATGCTGCTTGATGAACCGTGGAGCATCAGGTACTGCAAAAAGATCATACCAATACAAAAAGTAACAGAGTCAGAGATTGGAGAGATAGAAAGCGGTGTTGCAGGCCTGTCTCATCAGATTCTAGATAATGAGACATACAGAATATCAGTAAATAAGAGAGGCTCAAACCTGTCTAGCAAAGAGATTATCACAAAGATAGCAGACAATATAAAGAACAAGGTATCACTAGAGTTTCCAGACAAGATAGTTTTAGTTGAGATGTTATACAACAAGACAGGAATATCCATACTAAAAAGCGCAGACATCCTAAGCGTTGAAAAGACCAAGCGCAGTATGTCAGAATAATATTGTTGCTTTTTCAACTAGGATATCAGCTAGAGGATTTTTTGAATGAACTGAACCTAGATATTTTGAGGTGATCTCAAAGTGTTTTTTGATATACGGCTCGTTATTCTTTGAGAACATGTCAGTTGAGAGTGGCAACAGGTCTGCATACATGGAATTTAGGGTTTTTTTGTTTCCTAGTGCAATTAGGATAAAATTTGCGCCTGTTTTGATGCCTGCATTTTTTATTGCATCAGAGATTTGTGTAGTTAATGCAAATCGCATAAGAATGTCAGTTTCAAGCTTGTTTGCAAGCAGGTTGTTGTTTCTTTTGGATTCGATTGACAGTGAGATGATTTTTTTCAGATGATACGCACTCTGGATAAAATTGCTAGATACGGCTTGGAGTAGAATTTTGGGATGCTTTGTACGAAGGTCATCGAGGAATTTTACACCGACTAGCCTTTGGCCTTTTATCTCCATGACCTGAATCTGTTTTTTGGAAAATTCAAATACTAGTTTTCTGGGGGATCCCCCATGAATTATCGGAATTATGCTGACAGTGTCATTGTCTCTTATCTTTGTAGACTGTCCATCCATTGCAGAAGAGTCAGAGCCGTTTATTGCGATTAGAATGTTCTCAGTGTCAAGCTTTGGAGTGTCTGCAGGCTTTAGGTCTAAAAGCATGTCTATCAGGTCTTTGATGGATATGTCAGATTTATCAATGCTTAGCTGTTCTGTTGGGAAAGATTTCTTTGCACCGCCTACAAATTTTACAGTAAACATGTCTAATTTAAGATCTAGAAATAATATGTAGTTTGCCGGGTTTTTTCTTCAAGGCTCTACTGCAGAGTCCTGCTCCGGGGCGGGTTTAGGTGTAGAATCAATGTCAGAGTCATCGTGTGATGCAGGTGTCTGCTTTACATCTTGAATCGGTTCTGTAACAGGTACCTGTGCATCTTTTGTTTCCTGTTTTGCAACAGGTTTGAACCTTGTATCAGTGATGACTTTGTCAGATTTTATTTCGGCTTGTTGTTCTGATTTTGCAGCTTCGATACGGGCCTGCTTTGCTTTTTCCTCACGGATCTCTTTTTTGATAAATTTTGTAATATATCCGGCAATCTCGTTTTTGAGTCCCTTGGGACGAACTATGGAAATTTCATCCAAGACTTTTTTGTTGTCAGCAAAATTTTCACCAAATCTAGATTTGTGCTCATCAAGGGCTATATCTGAAAACCGTTTTATCCTATTCACTAAGCGTCTAGATGGAAAGGGGGTGTTTTATACCTATATTCCAAGAAATGAGACAGTGTTCTTTTCTAGCAATAATGTCATCTCATCAAAGGATTTACCCAAAACCTTTGAGGCACAAAAGATCACGCTTGGAATAAAGCTGACTTGGCCTGGTTTCATCTCAAAACATCTAGAGAATCTCACCGGACCATCAGTCTCAACAAGCACCTGAGATTCATCAGTCTTGGATAACAGGGTCTGCTTGTCGTTTGCATAAATCATTACTGGCCCATACGAGACAAAAAATCCCATATCCATAGCTTCTCGAAGCTGTTTCTTGTTTCCATCAAACCAGTGTAACAATGCATGTTTTGTACTATATGATGTCATTATTTGCAAAACATCATCAAGACTCTTTCTTGAATGGATTGAGACAGGCTTGTTGAATTTTTCTGCAAGAGATAGCAGTGTTTCAAATACCTGATTTTGCCTTTTGATATCATCGCTGTCGTTGGCATATGCCGGGTCTAGTCCGATCTCCCCTATTCCTGCAAGACTGGAATGGTTCTCCTCTATGAGACAAGACATATCCTCAAGTTTGTCGTTTGCGCGCTCTGGATGGATTCCAACAAAAGGCAAGACTAGATCATTTGTTTCTCCAAGTTCCAAGGTTTGTAACGAATTGTTGTAATCCATAGATACGCAGCATGCTTTGATTCTTAGATGTTCCATCTGCTTTAAGATAAATTCAATCTCCGAGACATATGCAGGATCAGACAGGTGTACATGCGAGTCAAAATACCAGGTCAATTCTTTATATCAGTTTTTGAAATAGTCTGTATAAATCGATCCCTTTGTGATATTTTTTCACTCGTTATCTTTTTTCGTAAAGACCAAAACAAAGAGCCATGAAATCATCAGAGTTGGGAATGTCTGCAATGTATAGAATTCTAAAGAAGGCAGGTGCAACAAGAGTCAGTGACGAGTCAGCAGATGAATTAAGAAGAATAATTGAAGAGATTGCAGACAGCATTGCCAAGAGTGCAGTAGACATGGCTTTACATGCAGGTAGGAAGACGATAAAGGGAGAGGATGTAAAGCTGGCCTCAAAACCATTCAAGTCTTAGGACGTGGTTTTTCACGCAAATGCCTGGTTTGATGTTTGTGTTTTCTTTACATCCAAGCTTTCTAGGATCTAAAGAGTTTAATTATTCGTTTTATGTTTTGTAAGACGGTACTCTGGCAGAACGGTTATGCGTGAGCCTGCAAAGCTTATACAAGGGGGTTCGACTCCCTCGGGTACCTTAACTTTATGGATATTTTTGTTGGTTCCATGTAGGTATGACATGACTGTGAGATAAAGCTTGCAATCCGAGTGGGTTTTGATATGACCTGACAAAAAATTCTGATCGAGGCTTGTTTTCAGCAAGCTGATCCAACTGTTATCTATCAATTCATCAGATAATCTAAATCGTCCGGGGTTGGGCCTAGTCGATATGACGAGGGCCTGAAAAAACTCTAAAAACCAACCCAATGGGTTCGCGGGTTCAAATCCCGTCTCCGACGTGGTTATTCCCATTACACATATGTGGATTAAAAATTTACTAGTTTTGGATTCTGTGATACGCCCGAGTTATCAGGTTCGAGTACCAAATCAAGATTCTTGGTTTAATCCAAATTACACAAAATCCCCGACTGCCCCATTAGCACATAGTATTCAAGGTTGGCTGATTTGGAGACATTTTCTTTTTTCTGGGCTTGGAGACTTTGACATTGTTTATCCCTAAATCATATCCACGTCAGAAATGTGTCCTGGCCGGATTTTTCTCCAATCTTCCCATAGACACTCTTGTCGTATCTTGATACATCTCGAATCGTTTCTGTTTTGTGAATGTATTTGATGACTATTATGTTGTAAAGATCTGGCATAGTTCCAAATACCAATTTAGCATAATTCTGCAAGCTTTTAGTGGCGTTATGACTGTGTCGTTATGTGAAAACATTGAATTGTTTTTTAGAGTTTTTATTCTAGCAGTTTTTGTTTTAGATGCTATCACAAAAATAGAGAGTATGCAGAAAATGAATTAAAATCCCAAACTAACAGTGTAATGTACGAAAATGATATAGCTTGTTTGTACCAAGCATTTTAACGCAAAATATTCTCAACTGGTTCTGCTACAAAGTCTGGCAGTACAGCACCGCCTATGCCAATACTGCGGTCATCTGGCTGTTTGTATGATACGGTAATATCATCAAT
>DAXZ01000061.1 GCA_002506665.1 Nitrosopumilus sp. UBA526
GGGATCTAATATAGCTAATTTTTGGCAATTCACCGTATGAATAACCTTTTTTGTGATGTATACCTGATACTAAATCATGTTTTATAGTTTTGAGCTTCAGATGGCCGGTGTGATTCTTTTGACTGCAATGGCGGCAGGAGGCATCTCGTTGTGGATTAAACGCAGAAGGCAAAAAGAGTCTGAGATGCCAGATGACAAAAGCTCGCAAAATTACTAGATTCCCCAACACACATAAAATACCAAGAGACCTCTCTAGTACAAACTGATGAAACTCATAATCGGTATTACCGGCAGTACAGGGGCAATCTATGGAATAAGGGTGCTTGAGACACTCAAAAAATTAGACATTGAAACACACCTAATTCTCTCAGAGTGGGGCAAAAGATGCATCACTATGGAGACTGGCATTACTCTTGATTATGTAAAGTCCCTTGCAACATACACCTCTGATGAAAGAGACATGTCCTCAAGCGTCTCTAGCGGCACCCACAAAACAGACGGGATGATTATCGCACCATGTAGCATGAAAACACTGGCCGCTATTGCAACTGGCTATGATGACACTCTTGTGGCAAGGGCGGCAGGTGTTACAATTAAAGAATCCAGAAGACTGGTCTTGATGGTAAGAGAGACTCCACTGTCTGCAATACATCTAGAAAACATGTTGAAACTCTCTAGGTTGGGAGTTGTTATCTTGCCTCCTGTCACTGAATTTTACACTAGACCCAAATCCATTGATGATATTGTAAATCACGGTGTCGGCAAGTGTCTAGACCAGTTTGAGATAGAACACGATTTATACCCTCGATGGGGTACTGAGATCTAATTGCCAAGGTTTTCTCTAGAAAAAATATCTGATGCAAACAGAGATGTAATATTTGAGATCTTTACAAACTTTGAGAATTATCAGAGACTGATTCCACAACACTTTCCATCCATCAGAGTTCGTTCTGTCCGGGACAATGTATCTATAGCAGAGGAGCACTTTGTTCTAGGGGGCATGGAACTATGCATCATGGCAAAACATGTCTCTAAATCCCCTGTACTGCACGAGGTCTTTGTAATCGGCGGTGATGCAAAGGGAAGTCACATTACACAGGAATTCCTTGAGCATGGAAAAGGATGTAAAATACTAGTTGACGTTGACTTGAAACTAAAAGGCAGGATGCAAATATCTAGGATCCTTTTACACAACGACCTAAAGCGAGACTATGACAGACTCTTGGATTCACTCCTAAATGCCCACCCCTAGTCTGGCCTTGACTGGTTCTCTTTAAAGTCCTTGAGCTCCTTGTCTGCCTCTATCTTTCCTTTCTCAAACTCTCCTTTTGCCTTGCCAAAGGTCTTTGCAAGTTCTGGAATCTTTTTTGCACCAAATATTAGCACTCCAATAACTATGACCAATATGATGATCTCCTGTCCTCCTATCATACAGGATATTCTCTGATTTCTGATTTAAGTGTTCAACCTATCCCTACGCTCAATTATTATCATACCTGTGGCATACAATGCAATCATGGGAGCTGCAATAAACATCATCGTCACTCCTGTCCCATCTGGTGTTATTACTGCCCCAAATATTACTATGATCACTGCGGCATACCTGATATTTCTCCTCCAAAATCTTGCATCAACTATCCCTGACGTTGATGCGGCATACATTACAAGGGGAAGCTGAAATGACAGACCAAAGGCCAACAAAAACTGTAATACAAACGCCACAAAGTCCATTATGGTTAAAAGCGTAAGCAGTCCTGCCCCTTCGCCATATTTGTACAAAAACTCCAACATGTATGGAATGATAAAACTGTACGCAAACACACATCCTGCAATAAACAATCCTAATGCCGGAAGTGAGATACTCTTACTGATATTGATCTCGCTGTCTCTTAGTGCGGGTTTTATGAATCCCACCAATTCTTTGATGATTATCGGCATCCCAGTTACAATCCCGACTAGTGCTGCAACATACATCTGCGCAAAAAATGCCTGTCCCGGGGCTGTCTGAATCAACTGTACTCCTTCTGGAACCACATTGACTCTCATGTGATTTATAATCTGGGCTGCAATATTGTGCAGTGGTTCTGGTGTTGGGTAATACAAAGTAAACTGGCCTATCTGAACTGGCTCTGCATGAAACATTAGAATAAACGCGGTAATTCCGCCAATTACTAAAACTATTCTGACCAGTCTCTTTCTTAGCTCTTCTAGATGCTCGTTGATGCCTTCCAATTCTGACATTTGTTATCTCTTTTCCAAACTATATCTATTATGTGGGAATTGGCAACAGCTTGGCTTCGGGCAGTCCCGTCTCTTTGAGTTCCTCTGCTGTAATTCCTTCAAACTCTAATGATATGGCCGCCTTTGTGTTAAAATTGGTCTCCATCTCTTTTGCCAGAGTTGCTATCTCTTTTGCAGAGTAGATCTCTTTTGAATCTTTGAGGATTATTCTGTCTCCTTTTTCCATGTCCTTGCCACCGTATCTATCTTGGAGGAACTTTGTAATGTTTGGTATCTCTTTTTTATCAATGTTGTTGTAAAAATAACAGATTCCATGAATTGACTCGTAATCATATGCCGTGCCATCTCTGTACATAAATATCCCTACAAAGTGCGCCTCGTCTTCTGGCTCTCTGACACATTTGATCTCCCAGTTTAACAGCTTTGTTTCATCAAAAGAATACTCTCCCAACTCCTCTGAATTCAGTTTCCAGTATCTCATTCTTCCCTTTACCATTATGAGGCACTAAATCATTCTGGTATAAATTCTATCTCTATATGGGCCGTGTGATGACTGTAATCTTTATGGCATGTTGTCTAGCTGATATCTGAAATAGGATTTGTCTGCAAATGACTTGGCTACAAAGCAGCATGACGTGATCCGCGTCTGGGCCTTTATTAGTAAAATATGATTATATGACTTAATCTTTTTTTATCTGTAATATTATACTTTGAATATGAAACAATACTGCAAATGTGGTTGTCAGATGCCACTAACTGATTATGAATACCGAAAGTTCTCAGGATACAAACGAGGCCACGAACCACTTCCATAATGTGATCTTGTATGTCTGATTCTAGGCTATTCCTCAGACACAAGACTTTGTCCCCGGTGTGACCCTTTGGCTTTTGCTTGCCTGACTTTGGCTGGCAATCCGGTATGCCACATTACAGCAAACACTTTCTTTGGCGTATCTTGAAATCGGCCAGTCTCATGTCCGTCCTTTGGGTTCTCTCATTATATGGTGTGAAATGTGTCTTTGTGTTGAGATCTTGTTGAACTTGTAACAGCCTGTTATCTAAAGACTTTGTTGGATCAATACTGGACACTAAATTTTTTTGCAGATCTACACCATTTTTCGGACGTGATTTACATAATTCTCCATATTTAGATCTCTTTTAGAAATAATATGCGTGCGAGCGGGGGGGGGGGGGGGG
>DAXZ01000054.1 GCA_002506665.1 Nitrosopumilus sp. UBA526
TACTTTATCATCTACCCAGTATCCAGCAGTGGTCTTTATCCAAGATGGAATCGCAGTCTGAGCAGATTCGGGGGCCGCATATATGGTGACTGGGATTTGTAGATAATCAGTTCTAGATGAGGGTACAACGTGCTCAGGGGATGTGCCATATATCCATACAACATAATTTGCAGTGCCGGGATCCTCTTTTACCGCCATATCAAGAATATAAAATCCAGACTGAGAATATAGAAACAGCTCGTCTCTGTCTTGTGCAATGGATCTTTTCGGATTCAGATCATCGTCTGTAACCAAGAGATCAAAATGAACCTGGTTTAAGAATTCAGCATCGTTGAATTTGCTGATAAACTTGATAAGCCACTGCATCGGACATCCCTGAACAGGGTCTTGGGGCCCATAAAGCACGTGAAGCTGATAATCAGCGCGGTGTGTAGGCTTTTTTATGGTGACTTCTTTGTCAAAATCAGTAATACAATAATCAGGAATAGTAGGTAATATTGTCTCAATTCCAACAAATGGTGATTCTGTGACATTGTCCTTATATTCCAATAACGTAAATTCATACTCTGTCGGAGGGATTCCCGTATTCACGTGGGTGTATGTCTTGGCCTGTATTGGAAATGGAAAGCCATCTGCAATCCAGACCTTGCTTGTAACGCCTCCCGTCTTCCATCCCACCTGGACTGTCTTCCATGTTCCGGCAGGTACAGTTACTGTCTCTATTGCCATCGGAAGTATCTGCTCTCCTCCAATGTTTGCAATCTTTCCCCAAGATATCGCGCGAAACTCTTTTGGTCCCTTCTGGCTATTAGTATCAGATGTTGCAAATGCAGACAGCCACACTATTGATGATTTGTATGCGTCGATATAGTCTGACAGGTCTTCACTGCCGCCTGATGGTTCAGGTGCAAGTTTTCCAATCTCCATCTCACCGACAATTACTTTTTTCCCATCATACACAACTACTTCTACCAACCACTTTGTCTCATTTTGAACTTGTTTGTCGCCTTTAATCCACATATACATATCAAACTCGCTACATTCATTGTAAAGTATGTGACACATTCTGTAAGAGAAATAGTCGCCATGTTTGAGACCCTCACCGGGATGCCACGCACCGTCAAGATCAACCCCACCGGATTGTATTTGGGCAAATGCCAGTGGAGTAGCTAGTAAACCAAAAAGCAACGCAACAACAACTGAAACTAGTGCAAATCCTTTCAAATCTAAAAAAAAGTGATAAAACAGATAGTTAAACGTTTTTCAAATATGTAAAAAATGAGAATATATCCAAGCACAACTGTGCTCAAATAAGCAAATATAGAGGAAAAAGTACAGAGATTCTAGAAATGTGTGAATGCTCAAAGATTCACTTGTTTGAAGTAGAGTTCAAGCTTGATGGCATGACCGTTGTTCCTACCCATAAAAACTGCGGATTTGCACTAGATGAGAAACAGGCAGACAAGTTCCAAAAAGAATTGGTAAAATCATGGGGTCTTGAGGAACAAGAAGAGTAATAATATAAAAAAAGTTAGGTGTTGGAACCAACCGGTACCTAATCACATATCTTTAGTTGCTTCTTTACAAATGTCAGTATGACATTTGCAGTCTGCACTACAAATACAATGACCTTGCATTGCACAGTCACATGAGTAATCTGGATCGCCGCTATCAGCTTCGCATCCACATGCTTGATCTACCATGATAATGTAGTAATTATACTTGTTTTAAAAGGTTAGTGCGTCAGATTACGCACCTGAGAGGATCCCAAGCAGGTCATTGCAAGCTTTTTGGACAAGTTCTGATTGCTGCTTGAGAATATTAGGATCAGCCTCTATATCAAAGGCGATTTTTAGTATATGGATTAGCTCAGGTTTTTGGTTTAGTGTATCCTTGATTTTGACAAAGTTTTCCTTGTTTATATAACACAGATAAAAGTAACAGTCTGAGATCATTGAATTCTTTACAAAGAAATCATGTTTCTTTTGGATAGTATGAGAGCGGTTGTTTTTTTCCACCATGTCAGAAAACCCCATCGTTGATTTTAGCATCCGTTCAAGCAGAGTCGGCGTGGCCCTCTCCATGCCAACAGTCTGCGTTACAACTGAGACATTCTCATTGACTGGATTCATCTTGAGCCGTCGAAGTGAATCAAGCATGTGAGAGGGACTCAGACGTGTGTGATTGATTGACAAGAGGGCATGTGCAAGATAGCATGTGGCGCATTTTTGCCAGCAGGATGCAAACATGTCAGATGATACGAGCGCCTCCCTGGTCTTGTGACAACAAAACTGAGACTCTATCAGAGAGTTTTTTGCAATATCAGAGAACAGTGAGATATGTTTTTTGCGAATTTTAGAAAGCAGCATTCTCAAGTCCCAAGAGTCATCACAAATAATTTGCAGCTTGTCATATTGAAGCAGTTTCTCAGAACTAGTTTCAGACAAGGATGCGTGGTGAATTACTACGAATTTGTCATCGTGTTTGATAATTTTTTCTGTCTCGGGTTTTTCATCAAAAACAAAGACGTCATAATCGCAGGAATCAAAGGATACATCAGAGATCATGCATCCGCCTAGCCCCACAGGAAAATCAGACAGTCCGTTCTCCTCAACGAATTTTCTTATATCCATGTTATATGCCACATATGATTTTTCTATAAAGGAATAAACCCACAAAGTTTTACCAAAGTCATAAAGCCAAAACATTTCCTTTAAATTAAGATTGGATTTGTCACTTATCAAGCTCCTATAGTGTAGTCCGGTTAAGCATTTTGGCTTCTCAAGCCAAAGACTCGGGTTCAAATCCCGATGGGAGCACTCGATATGTCAGTGTTCTAGCATTATTTCTCAGATATGGTATTCCAAGGCATGTGTGGTTTCATACTGTTTGGGGATTCAGCTTTGCGTCTGTATGCTGAGATCAAGATATATGACATTTTTTAAAATAAATCGTCCCAGTTATTCCCAAAGCGCCGCAGTACTAACTTTTGAATTCCCAAAGTCAAAGTAGGGCAAACGTGTTGACCATCACCCACCCTGTTTTCACACGACTGCGTGACACTGGCAGGCAATTGCTTTTTGCCGTTAATGTGTTGTATAGCGGATTATTTGAGATTTTGAGCTTTTTGGCCAAACTCAAATTATGTTAGACGCCCATATTGAGTATGAATTAGGAGAGACATGGGTGGTCTTTCATAGCCGGAGATCGCTTATTGATATGATCATTTTTATAACAACATAAACATTTGAGAAAAGTGATATGAGAAAGTCGTATGCTATACTGATATTTCTAGGTGTTACAATGGCGTTTAATGCCTTGGTTATCGGCTCTGCTTTTGCCGAACAAGATGAGGAATGTAATCTCCTTCATTTGTCCGTACATTGTGATTTGTCAGGATGGATGACATTAATCTTGGGCGATGTTATGATATCTGCGGCTCTAGCTGTGTTCTTGCATTATCTAGCATATCACAGCACTATAAAGATAGAGCAAAACATCAAAGCAACAAAAGAGAACAACGTGGCCATTCAGAAGATACTATCTGAGCAACAAGAGACACGAACGAGACGGCAGATATATGTTGTCCAGTCATTCAAGAACCACCTTGGCTCATTACTCTTGTGTGTTGGTATCATCAACAGGTTTTCAGGAGGTATGATTTCAGATAAAGACAGCCCGAAGGATACACCTAGCAAAGGCACAGATAAAAGAAGAGAACTTGAGAGCATATTGCATAGAATACAAAACACACTGAGTCTCTCAATTGATGTAATAGATCCTATGCTAATAGAGCAGATAGAGCAGTTTCTCATTACCATTGAGCAGAAAGTTTTGAATAGCAAAGATCCCTTGGACTATGATGGTATCAAGGGCAACATCATGAAGCTTACAAAAAGACTAAACGAATATGCGTCTGCAGATGAGGTGTTAAAATAATGCAGACATCGTCTGACAAAGAACCCACAATAAAGTCTCTGCAGAGAGCCACCAAGGAAGAACGTCCAAAGATACGAAAGACACTTCCCGAATTGTATTGTTCTGTTGACATGGAAAAGAACATTACACAATGTAATGATGATTATGCAGAAAGATTAGGATATGACCCATCAGAGATAATAGGAACTTTGCTGTTATCATATATTTTACCAGCATATCACGATTCCGTGTCATCGTCCTTTGAGATATGTAAGGTGACTGGTACTGCAACCAACAAAAAGATAAAAATGATTACGAAAAACGGCGAGGTTTTCGAGGTACGGATGATGGCAAAAAATATGTTTGATGATGGAGGCACCCTTATAGGCGATACGATGATTTTTCGTGACTTTACAGAGATAAAGACATTACAAAAAACGGTAAAGCTTAGAAAATATGAAAGCCTGTATGAAGAGTCGCCAGACCTGTATAGGACTGTAAACTATCAGGGAATAATAATAGATTGTAACAAGTCATATACCAACAAGATGGGTTATACGAAAGATGAGATCCTCGGAGTAAATCTCATAGACCATACAGCAGAACGTAGCAAGAGCGAGATACGCATAAACATGGCAAGCTGGCGAAATACTGGAAAGGGAAAAACTACCACAATTTGGATGATAAAAAAGGACGGTACAGAATTTCCTGCACGTCTTACCCCAACAAATTTGTTTGATGATGACGGCTATCTGATAGGCAGAAACGTGGTAATCCAGGATACCACAGAACTGCACGACACCAGGCAGGTGCTAAACGAGCGCGAGGAAGTTGACCGATTAAAAGAAGAGTTTCTGTCTGCTGTAACACATGAGCTAAAATCACCACTAACACCAATTATTGGACATGCCCAGTTATTGTCAAACACAAAGATGATGGGTGCGTTAAACGAGAAACAGTCCAATGCCGTAAAGGCCATACTGTCAAATGCTACGAGATTAAGAAAACAAGTAGGTGATCTGCTAGATGCACACAAGCTGGATTTGGGAAAGATGCACTTTGATTATAAGGAGTTTAGTGTAAAGGAACTGTTGGATGGCATCATGTTATCCTTTGAGCATACCGTAAAGGAAAAAAATGTCACCATACAGTTGGCAGACATGGATGGAGACTATACCATGTATAGCGACAATGACAGAATAGAGCAGGTCATTACAAACCTGATATATAATGCAGTTGATTTTATTCCAAAAGATACTGGCACCATCACAATTTCTGCAGACAAAGTCTCAGACTCTGTAAAATTTGCCGTAAAGGATAACGGGATAGGCATACCAAAAGATAAACAAGAAGGATTGTTTGCAAAGTTTTATCAGACTAACACCGGGGTATTAAGAAAACACGGCGGTTCTGGACTTGGACTCTCAATATGCAAGGGAATAGTGGATAGTCTTGGAGGCACCATATCAGTGAACAGTGTTGAGAATGAGGGCAGTGAGTTTTATTTTGTCATTCCAATCAAAAGGAATGACACGGAATGAAGGTTCTTGAGATTGATGACAATCCAGAGATCATAGCGTTTGTGGAGATGACTGTCACTAGCATGGGTCACGAGTTCGCATCTGCACTTAATGGCAAGGCAGGTCTTGAGATGATTGAGAAGGACAAGTATGATATGGTTTTTCTTGATTTGTCCATGCCAGAGTTTTCTGGAATTGATGTGATAAATGAGCTTGTTGCAAAAGACATGATGAGGAAACAGCACATTGTTTTGTTTACTGCATCTGCAGGGATAGAAAAGGATCTTGGAGAACTGCGAGAAAAAGGTGTTCATTCCTACCTTGCAAAGCCCGTAGACATTGATGTGCTAATTGACAAGATAAATGAGATAGATGCCCTGAGCTAGGAATGTGTCATATAGAACCGCCTGCAATTTTTAGGCATTACATATTAAACACAAATTATCATAATAGATATTGCATGACAAGATTACTCTTGAGGCACTAAAAACTCATCTGTGGAAGGCATCAGACATTCTTAGAGGCTCGCTTGATGCTCAGGAATATCGCCAGCCGGTAATGACCATACTGTTCCTAAAGAGATTAAATGATACCTTTGAGGAAAATATTCAAAAACTAACTAACCGAGGATACTCTCAGAAAAAAGCAGAGCAAAAATTTCAGCACAAATTTTACGTCCCAAAAACTGCTAGGTGGACTGTGTTGTCTTCTACAGCTTCAAATCTAGGCGAGATAATTGACAATGTATGCCGAGACATAGAAGAAGCGATTCCAAATCTAGCAGGAGTTCTCACCAATACAAAGTACAATGACAAAAAGAAATATCCTGATGACAAACTACAAAAATTAATTACACACTTTAATGATCTACCCCTAAAGAACCAGAATCTTGAAAAAGAGGATATCTTTGGAGATGCATACGAGTATCTGCTTGAGACATTTGCAGATGAGACCAAAAAGAAAGGTGGGGAGTTTTTTACACCAAGAGAGATAGTTTCATTGTTGGTAAATATCACAAAACCCAAAGAAAAGATGAAGATTTCTGATCCTACATGTGGCTCTGGCGGCATGCTAGTAGTTTCTAGAAGATACGTAAAAGATCATGGAGGTAACATTGAAAATTTAGTATTGGAAGGACAGGAATCAAACTATGGCAACTTGGGAATGTGTAAGATGAATTTAGTGTTACATGGAATGGAAGACTTTACAATAGAATATGGAGATGTGTTGTATGATCCGAAACTCTTAGATAAAGGTGGATTAAAAAAATACGACCGCGTACTGGCAAATTTCCCCTTCTCAATGGACTGGGACAACTCTGTTGCAGCCAAAGACCCATGGAACAGGTTTGCATATGGTATTGCACCAGCCAAGGACAAGGCAGATTATGCTTTTATTTTGCACATGCTATCTTCCCTAAATGAAAAAGGTCAGGCATGCATCATATGCTCACAAGGAGTTTTGTTTAGGGGGGGTCAGGAGGGTAAAATTAGAGAAAACATGATTGTGGGAAGCAAAGAACAAAGTCTCAAGGGCGATGTAATTGAGGGGATAATCGCTCTTCCTCAAAAGTTATTCTGGGGAACAGGCATCCCTGCATGCGTTATGATATTAAACAAGAACAAACCAGCAAAACGAAAAAACAAGATAATTTTCATTTATGGTGCAAAGGACTTTGAGGAAGGAAAAAACAGAAACAAGCTACGAGATGAGGATATCAAAAAGATAGTTTCGGCATTTGAGGGATTTGAGGAAATTGACAAGTATTGTCATATTGCCGATATTGCAGAATTGGAAGAAAACGAATTTAATCTCAATGTTCCCAGATATGTAGATATCTCAGAACCTGAAGAAAAGATAGACATTCAGAATGCATGGGATGAGCTCAGTGAATCAGAAAAGGAGAGAGATGACCTAGGCAAAAAGATGAGAGAGGATCTAAAGGAACTAGGAATAAAACTGAAATAAACTGCAGGGCAGATCATATTTTATAAGATTATCATGAAAATTTTCATATCTCATTCTAAGAAAGATAATACCATAGTTTACAGAACACTGAAGATTCTTGATGACAATAAAATTCCACATTGGGTAGATCTAGAACAGATAGGTATGAGTAGTTCTGTTAACAAAGAGATAAATGATGCACTTTATTCCTCTAGTCATTTCATGTTAATGTGGTCCAAAGATGCCAGCAAATCTAGCTTTGTTAAAATGGAATATAATGCAGTCATCACTCCGGATTATAAGGATAAAATAAAGATGATAATTCTAAAAATAGACGATACTAAACTTCCTCCCTTATTGTCTGATAGGAAATATTATCATATCAAAGAAAAATCACTAGAGGAGATACTAGAAAATTTGGTTTGTGAGATCAAAGAATCACAAATTATAGATGAACGACATGAAAGATTTGATAAATATCTTGATGAAAGTTTTGGTAATGTGTCTATTGCAGAACACAAATACATGACATCATTTACTTTAAAACACCTTGATCAACAAGTATACAAAGAAGACATGATAACTTGGACAGATAGTCTAGAATAGGGAGAAATTGAAGAATAAAAGACCAAGAAAAGGATACCAATTTGTAAAAGGACTGTTTGGAAAATATGAAGAGATTCCAGAAGAATGGGAAATTAGTTCGATTAATAAATTAGGAGATATTGTTACTGGCAATACACCTTCTACTTCTGAGGAAAAATACTATGGTGGAAAATTCCTCTGGGCAACACCATCTGATCTTACTGATAAAAAACATATAGATAATACATTGACGAAACTTACATCGGAAGGGTTTGAACAGACAAGAAAATTGCCATCAAAAACTATCTTAGTTACATGTATAGGAACGGTAGGTAGAACGGGTATCTCCAAAAAATCTATGTCTACCAACCAGCAGATTAATTCAATAATTTGTAGGGAACATAATCCTGAGTTTGTTTATTATCAAATTACTCACAATCACGATAAAATAAAAAATGTGGCAAATCAGGCGGTGGTTCCAATTTTAAACAAAACTAATTTTGGAAACATAAAACTTTTAATTCCTAATAAAAAATCAGAACAACAAAAAATTGCGTCAAT
>DAXZ01000087.1 GCA_002506665.1 Nitrosopumilus sp. UBA526
GGTAGTGTTATCTAACCCAACATCTCCCCCAGGTTTTGTCCAAATATTATGTAGAACTTGGAATTATGCGACAAACTTTAGTACACCAAAAATTTACATAGATACGCATATAATTTATCAGTAGATGAATTACTCTACAGCTTTGGCTCTACGACAAAATTCCTATTGATTACATACATATGTTGCAAGTCGTGTTACCATTGATTTTCTTGATCGATAGAGTGTTTCTTTGCAATACGCTTAAAATTAGGATGAATTAATTTCCGTACAGTACAATCTGGATTGCAGAGTAATGTTTAATAATATTTCACATAAAAGTTTACATGTGTTCGCAGTTCTGAGAACAAAGCTGTCGTTACAGAATGTATCTTGATGATTTCTACAAGGGTGTAGGATCATACAGCTTGCCCATAAACAAGATGGCCCCACTAGAATCATCCTGTATTATAAACAAGAATGGATGGTCTGCTATGAATTGTGGCGGTGGAGGCGGCATGGACTCGGTCATTACTACAATAGCAGTGACAGCTGCTGCCTCTGTTCCCTCTTCATTTACTTTGACATATGCGTCCTGTGTTGCAGTAGAAACATAGGGACTGCCCTCTATGTTTGGAATTACAAGTCCTGAAAGATCTGCAGCTCCATCGTTAAATACATCGGGCATTCCCAAATCGATTAGAGGTTTATTTAGTTTGTAATTTGTTTTCATCTCAAACTTTGGTATAGATACAACGACCTCTTGGTTTAGTAAATAATCGTTCCAGCTCTGTATCTGCTCAGCAGAAATCATATCCTCCAAGTTCTCTATATTATCATCAGGGAGAATAACTAGCATGGAGAGTCTGTCACCTTCATATGGCATTTTTAGTACCTGTGCGCCTCCAGAGCGGGTGTAATCAAACATGGAACGCTGATTCATAAAATCGGCATTGACATTAGATGTGCTGTTTTGCCTAAAGACTGATTCTTTGGTATCTTCCTCTGCGAACTGTGAAAACCATGTTCCTTTAAAGTATATGGCATTATTAATTACCATTGCGGTCTCTGCATTTACGTCTTTAACATCAATCACTTTCTTGATTTTTTCGTTAGTCTTTTCAGATGCCCAATCATTTATCGTCTTTACACTATCTTCGGGACTACCTCCAAAATCAAGCGTCTCAACAGTTGCGATGTAGGTCTGGCGGGCAATATCTAGATACTCATCATATGGCTCAAACCAGTCTGCAATCCACAGTGCATTTGCCAGATCAAGTGTGGTGTGGGGGTCGTCCTGGTTGATAGATGATATGAGGTGTGCCGTCGAGTTGTGTCGCACAAAGTCATCAGGCTCAAACCCAAAGACCTCTTGCATTTGTGTTGCAGTGTTGTTCTGCGCGCCTTCATACAACAGGGAAAATGCCACATACATGCTCGTAGGCGAGTAGAATACATTTGTATTATCAGATATTTGTTTGTAAAAGTCAATTGCAAACTTGTTGTTTGCCTGGGCAATATCTTTTGGAATTGGAGCATAGTTTACAGTGATTGGGATGGGGTTTACGAAATTGCCTATAATGTCAAAGTCTGTTTGATCTAATCCTAATGTAGTTAGAGCCAGAATAGCTATGGCAATTATCGGTATTATTATGAGATATTTCTTGTTCATTTTTTCTCCTTTAGATCACACTTGCGACTTTGTCCCAACAGGCCCCTGTTCCTCCAAATCATCAATTGTATTATCTGCCTCGTTTACAGTCTCTTGGGCAGATGCCCCTGCTCCAATTGATGTAATTATGGCTATTGTGAAAATGATTGATAACTGCCTAGTTTTAGAAACCAATATGCTCATAAATCATACGCTACTATTAAAGAATAACTAGGTAAAGATCTGTATCCCAATTTAGTTTCACATTTATCCTAGCAGACCTGTTATGGAATCATTCTGGAGATATCATATTCTCTTATGCTACCATCTCTGCTTGCAGGTTTGATGCCAGTCGAGTCCACTGCAAGATGAATAATCTCTTGTTTTTTATCTCCATCAATAAACCCTGTCTTTTTACCACTACTCTCCAGACGGGTCTTTTGCATTCTTCTATAAATTGTAGAATGGTCAGGCATGTTTTCTGCTCCAAAATTTTCTTTCATCATTCCTTCTAGTTGTCTGTATGGGGCCCGCCTAGCTTTTCGTACCTAAACTCCATGTGTTGTATGGTTCCAAATAATACCAATTATTTTTGATTATACAAAGGCATACCGCAAAACAATATCAATTGTAATATAATGATATGTTTTACCATAATTAATGACTTGGATAATGACAAAAACAAATCCTATTTACTGTGTTATTTTAAAAACTAATTAAATTGATTCATAAAATCTATCATTTCTTTACAGACAAAAAACTCAACATGTTATATTTTATTTTGCCAATTTACGGCTTGATAGTTTTATTTTTCTTTGAGACTTTTGGTCGCATAAATAGTTATTTTCCTTTAATCAATCCTGCAATACTTGCTATGCTATATTTTGCGGTAATGGAGGATGGTTCAAGAACTGGACCACATCATGACACACTTCATTTCTTGGCGGCTAGTGGATTCCTCACAATACTATCACATATCATAGTTTGGGTTCCTATAGCACACTATACCATTAGTCTTGTAGACTGGTATCAAGACAAAAAATTGGAATCTGCCTAGGTCGTGTGCCCTATCTTTTCGTCTTTTTCTCATACGAGTCGTAAATATGCTCCATGATACTCTGGTGTGTATGTGTTCCTGGCTGTAATTCACAGAGACATTCAATCTTTTTTTGCATATCCCCTGCAATATCATATATTCCGTTGAGTGCCGCCGCATATTGCAGCCTCTTGCTGTTTTTTATTATATCCTCAATGCCTGTTCCTTGAAACTTTTTTGCAGGAGGGTCATATGTTATAATGTCATCTTGTTGCAATCCCTCTTTACTCAGGCGTGTCTCTACAAGTGAGAGCATCTTGCGGCAAAATATGCCATCCTCTAAAACCCTGCCCACATGCATCAGAAACCACAAGTCGTCTTTTTGTGCCGCCATTATCTCTATGGGTTTTGCCTCTAGTCGTATCAGGGCTTTTGCAGGCGACGATGCATGAAATGTAGCCAAGCTTGCATGTCCTGTCTCATATACCTGAAACAGTATTGGAACATCAGTTAATCTCACCTCCCCTACTGCCACAAACTGGGGCCTCTGCCGTAACGAGTATGTCAGTAAATCTCCAATCCCTAGGGAATAGTCCCGGTTAAACGAGTCAGTTGCGCTTCTGGTCTTTAGTCTGAGTGTATGTCTCTGGGGTACACGTACCTCTTCTGTATCCTCAATTAGTATTACCTTCCACCGCTTGTTGACAAGCGACAATACGGCATTAAGAATCGTGGTCTTGCCTGAACCGGTATTTCCAACTATCATACCCGTGCCGTTTCCTGCAAAGATACTCCACAGATATGCAGCTGCCTCTACTGGAATTACCCCGTCTCGTATCAGGTCTAGTATGGTTACAGGCTTTATGGGAAATCTCCTTATCGTAAATGCCGGACCGTCAGGCGTTATATCATC
>DAXZ01000043.1 GCA_002506665.1 Nitrosopumilus sp. UBA526
CTGATACTGTATCTGCAACTCCTGTTACTGCTCCTGATGCACCTACAGAACTTGAAGCAACCGTTCGTAGTAGCGGTGCTATCTCACTGACTTGGACTGCGCCTTACAATGGCGGTTCTCCTATCACTGACTATTCCTTGTTGTATCGTTCTGGTGATGAAGCTTGGGATCTGCTTGGTGATGTCACCAGCTCCAGCATTGGAACATCATTTGTTGTTACCGGTCTGACAAAAGGACAGACCTATGAATTTAGGGTACATGCCATAAACTCTCAGGGTACAGGAGATCCATCTGATACTGTATCTGTATCTCTATCTCTGGCTGTCAGACCTGGCACACCTACAGAACTTGTAGCAACCCCTGGAGATAGTCAAGTTACTCTGGAATGGACTGCACCTACAGATACTGGCGGTGCTGAGATTACTAGTTATCAGATTGGCTACTATAGTGATAATGATAATGGCGAAATTGGGGACATAACTGATACAACATATACTGTAACAGGTCTTACTAATGGAGACAGATATAGATTTTATGTATGGGCCGTAAACTCTGAAGGTAGTGGTGGGAATTCTATTTTTGTATATGCAACTCCAGCTATTTCTGGTGTACCTACCGGTCTTACAGCAACCCCTAGTGACCGCAAAGTTGTACTGACTTGGACAGCACCTGAAGATGACGGTTCTACAATCACTGATTATATCATAGAGTATCGTACTCGTGGACAAGCTTGGAATACATTTACTGACGGCACCAGTACTGCAACATCTGTTACCGTAACTGATCTTGATAATGGAGTGAAATATTTTTTTAGGGTGTCTTCTGTAATTAATGGTAATCTTGCAAGTTCTACTGCCGTAACTGCAACCCCAATTCTATCTATCCCTGGAGCACCGACAGGTCTTAGTGCAACCCGTGGTGATTCCAAAGTCACACTGAGATGGACTGCACCTGCAAATAATGGCGGTTCTCCTATCATCGACTATTCCTTGTTGTACCGTTCCGGTGCTGAATCTTGGGATCCGCTTGGTGATGTCACCGGCTCTGGCATTGGAAGATCGTTTGTTATTCTAGGACTGACAAACGGCCATACCTATGAATTTAGGGTATATGCCATAAACTCTCAGGGTACAGGTGATTCATCTAATATTGTATCTGTAACTCCAGCTACTGAACCCGACGCACCTACAGGACTTGTAGCAACCCCTAGAGATAGTCAAGTTACTCTGGAATGGTCTGCTCCAGAAGATGATGGCGGCGCAGAGATTACCAGTTATCGCATTTCCTATTATGGCGCGAGTTCTGACTCTAAATACTACATATATGATACAACATACACTGTAACAGGTCTTACTAATGGAGACAGATATAGATTTTATGTACATGCCCAAAACTCTGAAGGTTTTGGTGAGCGCTCTATTCGCGTATATGCAACACCATCTGTACCTGGAGCACCTACAGGCCTTACTGCAACACCTGAAGATAGCCAAGTCACACTAGAATGGGATACACCTGTAAATACCGGCGGTTCTACAATCACTGATTACATCATAGAGTATCGTACTCGTGGACAAGCTTGGAATACATTTACTGACGACACCAGTACTGCAACATCTGCTACTGTAACTGGTCTTACTAATGGAAATGAGTATTTCTTTAGGGTGTCGTCTGTAAATTCTGATGGTAATACTGTGAGATCTCCTACTGCAACTGCAACTCCGATTCTATCTATCCCTGATGCACCAACCAACGTTGTAGCAACTCCGGGTGACAATAAAGTCACACTGACTTGGTATGCTCCTACAAACTCCGACAGTTTTCCTATCATTGATTATATTATAGAGTATCATACTCGTGGACAAGATTGGAATACATTTACTGACGGCACCAGCACTGCAACATCTGCTACTGTAACTGGTCTTGATAATGGACAATACTATTTCTTTAGAGTCTCAGCTGTAAACTCTCAAAACACCGGCGATCCTTCTGCCGTTGTAAATGCAACTCCATCAATTCCTTCTACTGTTCCTGGAGTACCTACTGATCTTAGAGCAACCGCTGGCAATCACATAGTTACCTTGAAATGGATTGCTCCAGTAGATGAAGGCGCCTCTCCTATCACTGACTATTCCTTGTTATATCGTTCTTATGATGAATCTTGGGATCTGCTTGGTGATGTTACTGGCACCAGCACTGCTACATCATTTATTATCACCGGCTTGGCAAGTGACCAGACCTACGAGTTTAGAGTGTATGCCATAAACTCTCACGGTACAGGTGATTCATCTGATACTGTGTCTGCAACTCCTACTACTTGGACTATAACACCTAGAGTACCTAGAGCTCCTGCCAATCTTACTGCAACTCCAGGCGACGGTGAGGTCACACTAATTTGGACTGTTCCTACATATGACGGCGGAGCGGATATTATCAGATACTGTGTCCAATATAACGCTGATAGCGCTGTTTCACGTTGTATAAACACTGATGACACAACAGCTACTGTAACCGGACTGATAAACGACAAGCAGTATAGATTTTGGGTTTATGCCCTAAACTCTGTGGGTTTTAGTTCTAATTCTAAATTTGCATATACAACTCCAGTCATTCTTGGAGCGCCAACCCATCTTTATGCGGAACCATACAACACCAAAGTCGAATTATATTGGGGTGCACCTGCAGATGACGGCGGCTCTCCAATTATTGATTATGTCATACAATATCGTACAGGTGAACAATCTTGGAATACATTTGATGACGGCACCAGCACTGCAACATCTGCTACTGTAACCAATCTTGATAATGGAGTGAAATATTTCTTTAGGGTGTCTTCTGTAAACTCTGACAATAATCATGTGAGTTCTCCTACTGTGACTGGAACCCCACAAATTACTGAACCTAGTGAACCTACCGATCTTACGGCCACACCGGGAGATAGTAAAGTCATATTAACATGGTCTGCTCCTGACGATGACGGCGGTGCTGAGATTACTAGTTATGTGATTGAATATCGTAGTAATAATGATTATGGCGAAATTGAGGACATAACTGATACAACATACACTGTAACAGGTCTTACTAATGGAGACAGTTATTACTTTGAGGTATATGCCGTAACCTCTGAAGCTGAAGGTGATTCAGCTGATACTGTATATGCAACTCCAGCTATTTCTGGTACACCTGCTGAATTTACAGCAGAACCTGGCAATAGAAAGGTTACACTGACATGGACTGCTCCTACTGTCAATAGTGATTCTACTGTCACCGGTTATAAGGTAGAATATAGTAATGATGGTTCTACTTGGATCACATCTGTTGATAACTTGGATGACATAACACATGTTGTTACTGATCTGACAAACTACCAGTACTACAAATTTAGGGTACATGCCATACACTCTACAGGTGATAATGTGGTATCTTCTGTGGCAACTTCAACACCTAGAATTATTATTCCTGACGAACCTACCGATCTTACGGCAACACCCAAAGATAGTAAAGTCATATTAACATGGTCTGCTCCTGACGATGACGGCGGTGCTGAGATTACTGGTTATAGGATTGAATATTATGGTCATAATGATTCTGGCACAATTGAGGTCATAACTGATACAACATACACTGTAACAGGTCTTACTAATGGAGAAAGATATGACTTTTCTGTACGTGCCGTAAACCCTGCAGGTTATGGTGGTTCTTCTCATGTATCTGCAACTCCTGTTGCCGTTCTTGGAGCACCTGCTGACCTTAGTGCATCTCCTAGTGACGGCCGGGTCATATTAGGATGGACTGCACCTCCAAATATCGATGATTCTACTGTCACTGATTATGTAGTAGAGTATAGTGACAATGATGGTTCTACTTGGAAGGAATTCAGCACAAGTCAGTCGACTAGAACTACTGTTACTGACCTGAATAACGGTCAGTCCTACGAATTTAGAGTACATGCCATACACTCTACGGGTGATAAGGTGGTATCTTCTATTGTTACTGCAATTCCAGCTGCTAGGCCTGACGCACCAACTGATCTTGTAGCAACCATGAACTATGGTGAGGTAATATTAGCATGGTCTGCTCCTGAAGATGATGGCGGTGCAGAGATTACCAGTTATGTGATTCAATATTATAGTCAGAAGGATTATGGCGAAATTGACGACATAACTGATACAACATATACTGTAACAGGTCTTACTGACGGAAAACAATATTCCTTTTATGTATATGCCAAAAACTCTGAAGGTACCGGCGCTATATCTAATATTGCATATGTACTAATTGAACCAACACAGCAACCAGAATCTACACTAGCTCCAGTACCAGAACCCGTACAACCACCAGCAGAGATTACATCTGTCCGTGCAGACTATGTATACTCTGATGACGGCAAGATAAAGATACGATTCTCACCACGTATAGATATGTCAGCATCGTCTGCAGATACTGCAGACTTTACAGTATCTGACGGTGCAGACAATGTCATTCCGATAACTAACGTCCTACTCACAAAATACAAAGTTATCATCACACTAGCAAATCCTGTTACCAGCTCAAACGTAGAATTAGTTACCATATCATATGATCCAAAATCCGGCCGCTCAATTTCTGCAGGCTCTGATCCTCTCCAAGCATTTGATAACAGATATCTCACCAATCTTCTTCCTAGTGTTATAACATCTGTACGTGCAGACCTTGTATATTCAGATGACGGCACCATAAAGATACGCTTCTCACCTCGTATAGACATGTCAGCATCATCTGCAGATACTACGGACTTTGTAGTATCTGACGGTGCAGACAATGCCATCCAAATAACTAATGTCCTACTCACCAAATACAAAGTTATCATCACACTAGCAAATCCTGTTACCAGCTCAAACGTAGACTCGGTTACCATATCATATGATCCAAAATCCGGCCGCTCAATCTATGCCGGTTCGGCCACACTACCTGCATTTGATAATGCATCAATATTGAATCATTTCAGATAGTCTACGCAGACTCTTCTGAATCACTTTGGTCTGTTTCTACTGTCTTTGGTCTTTGTATCTTCAAGCATTTTGGGAATCTTTGACTCGGGTGTAAAACGAACACTGTCTTCCTCATCAACTCTAACAGTATATGACGGAATGTCGACTCTTCTCTCTCCAATCATAATATGACCATGAATGACTGCCTGTCTTGCCTGATATGGCGTCTTGAATCCAAGCTTTTTTGTAACAATGGTTTGCAGTCTTCTTGAAAGCAGGTCTGTTGCATTCAAATTCAATACATCATCTAGCGTTGCATCACTGCTGACTAGACCTATCCTTGCCAGAGACCTCAAAAGTATTGGTTCCTTCTCTGCTCTGACTTCTTGTCTTAATGCAAGCAATGATCTTGCTTGGTGTCTTACACGAGACAGTTCCGTGTGTGCCTTCCACAACTCCCTCTTTGTTCGTAGTCCAAACGTTCCCAGAGTCTTTAGCTCCTCCATCTTTAACTCATAATTCAGCGGCCTCTTTGGCTTTCTCCATACCTTGCGTGGATATTTTGGATCACCCAATCTATGTCGCCTTTTCTTTCTTCTCCTCTACTGCAGGAGATTCTTCTGCCGGAGTCTCTGTCTGAGCTGCCGCATCTGTTGCAGGTGCACCAGCCGCCCCCTTTTTTGCAGGAGCTGCCAATCCGCCCTTGGCCACACCGACGGCTCCGCCCTTTCTGCCAGAGGTCCTAGTTCTCTGTCCTCTAACCTTTAGACCGCTTAGATGACGATAACCCCTCCAGCTTGCAGTAACCCGTTCTCTCTCTATATCATTTCTTAATGTAAATGGAATATCTGACGTCAACAGATGTTTATCTACCCCGGTCTCTGGATCCTTTCTTCTGTTAAGAAACCATGTTGGAAAATTACCGGCAACTGGGTCTGTTATCAGCTTTTCAATTGCCTGTACACTATCATCTGTCAGATTACCAATGTTTGAATTTGGATTAATCTTTAGCGTATCAATAATTGCAGTAGCAAAGCTGTATCCTAGGCCCTTTATCTGACAAAGCCCGATAATTGTCTTCATCTCACCTGGAATATCGTTTCCGATGATTCTGACTATGTGTCTGTATTCCTGCTCACTCAAGTATTCCAAAATTCAAGAAATCCCTGATAAAAACCATTGCTAGAAACCTCACCCAAGATTATACAAAGTCCTCATCACTTGTCCAGTTATTTCCTTGGACATTCCACAGGCCACATCTACAGCACTTTTTTACCCCTCTCTGGGAGTCAATATCTACACAAAAACAGTGTACTCCCTTACCTGACGGGTCTTTGATGCAGAGTCTTTGCATATTGCTGACTTTTGTGTGTGCAAAGTTATATAACTTTGAAATCTCTCTTTTTTGATTATGCCCGAGTCATTTGATCGTGAAAAGATAATAGAATGTATGTTTGATCCAACCACTGCCTCAATTCTTGCAGAACTCGAGGACGGAGAAAAAGAGTGCTCGTTTCTAGCTCAACAGTCCTCTGTTTCTGAATCTATGGTTCTCCAAAAGCTCTCATATCTGATTGAACATGGATTCATCTCCAAAAAGTATAATGATACACACTGTCTGCTTGCTGCAAATTCTGAGAAACTCGCAAGCATAATTGAGAATGATACCTTTGATGCAACAATCAGCGGACTCGAAAAGATGGACAGCTACCTAAACTGATTTACGGTTCTTGATTCCATATATTGCAGTTATTGCCAAACCAATCATTCCTGTGATAAGAATACCCAGAGATACACTCACAAGAATCAGCTTTGTGTCGGCGTCCGGACGTGGTCCTATTGCCCCTGCCACATAAATCTCATCTGTACTCTCAATGACCATCTTAAAAGTTCCAGACTCGTACACATCAAACTCTCCCTCAAGCGTATCTGCATCCACTCTCTGCTGTATTATCTCAGCATCTAAAGGATCAAAGACCCTGACAGATACTGCATCTTGGCTAAACTCCATCACCTGTACTGCAAAAACTCCTACAGATGTCTCCTCTCTGTCTAGGTCAGCTGTTATGCTGAGAGTCTCAGTCAAACTGACACGTCCATTGCCCTGGCTGATTCCCTCTAGTGTCACCTGATTCTCAATTACAGAGACTGCCAGTCCACCTACCACCAATAACCCAAAAATTACTATCAGTCTTGTTGTCTGCACAGATTAAAATTCACTTGGTGTTTAGTTTAAACCTAGTCTTACACCTGAGACTATGGTATATCTGATGTACACTGGAAAGTTGTCGGGAGCTAGAGACACGAAACGTGAATTTTCTCTTGGGAATGGTTCAACGCCAACTTTCAAGATAAACTAGCAGAACCAAGCTTGTGAATAAATTGCAAATAAGAACAGAGTTGGAACAAAAACTTTGTTCTTTGGTCAAGATGAATTTTTTTCGCCATACCATAGTCAAGGCAATTCGTGATTCTGATAATGAGATATTCTTTTATGAGATAAAAAATGACAAACTGTGCCTAATAAATGGCAGACCAAAACTATTCTAGTTTTTACTGTCTCTGATACGAGACAAGGCGTGTTTTCTATAACGGGCCCCCTCTGATGCCCAAACCCAATTTTGATTAAAACGTTCTGTAATGACTGCTGTCATACCAGTTCCAAAAAAGGGGTCTAATCCCAAAATCGTTTTTGTTTACAGATGCTATATGCATAGAAATGCAGATATTTTTGAAAATGTAATTCTACCATTAGAGTTTGTCTTTCAAAAATTTTTCAAGCAGTTTTGATTTTTTTATAGCCTTTGCATAAACTTGTAATTTTTGAGAATGGATCAAGTCAAATCTTTTCATTGTTGCAAACATTTGTCTTAATTCTGATTCATCTAACTGACCGCCATAACTATGAGTTTCATTTACCAAGTCAAGAAATGCTTTTTCAGGCGTAGCTATTGTAGCACCACTAATTACAGCATATTCTCTTATCGAAATAATTCTTTCAATTGTAGGTATTTTTAAAAATATTTCCAATGTATTTCTATCAGGTGCATTAATTACAGTGAATTTTTTATGAAATTTGTCTGTCAACAAATCTAAGAGATGTTCACCTTTTTCTGGTTCTGTATACAGTGTATAAATTAATTTTTGACGCAAATTATGCAAGTATGGTGTCAAAGTAGATAATGCGGTGAATTGGGATTTGAATTCAAATTTTTCTTTAATATAATCATGCACATCAACTAGTTCATCTGCCAATCTGTAATTTGGTATATGTGGTATCTCTACTTCTCTATCTCTAACACTATCTTTTTTGTTGTTTTTTACTGACCATGTATTTAGAAATTCTTTGATGTTTTTATTTCTCTCTTCTAATAATTTCTCAAAGTTTTGATTTTCGCCAACTAGTTTTATCTCCGAGGCAATGATGCCAATTAAGAACAATGGGTTTTTCACAAATCTGAATGCTTCATCATCCTTGTTTATCATTACTCTAATCTTTGAATTGTGTTTTGTTACAACGTATAATGGACTGTTTTTGAGTGATTTTACGCCTATTTCTATCAAATTATTGCCTGATTTTATCTCAAAAGGTTTTGTGTTATCTAGTAATTCTTGTGAAACTGTACGACGTATGTTGGGTTCTAGGTATTGTGCTGAAGATTTTTTGTTAAAATAATCAAATACGGATTTAACAGATACGGTACTTTGACTTTTAGATTTTGATGATTGTACTATCTGTTTTAACTCGGGTGATGATCGAAATGCATTCTGTACTTTTTCATATTCTAGACTCTCTTCAATGAATGCACTCTTGTTGAAATTTACTGGCACATGGTCTAGATTCAATTCCCCAATTATTCGTGCATTTTCTGGATGGGAGGAAAATCCAAACTTTGCATATGCCTTTATCAACCTACCATTTTTAAACAAATGAAATCCATAATGCCCCCTTATGGAGCGTTTTTTTAACAATGCGGCATAACCATTGATTTTTTCCCCAAATTCTAATTTAATCTCTATATTTTTTTCACTGTCTTTTACAATGTCTGGTTTTTCTGGTTTACAAAAAGTAGTGTTAAGCTGGATTGAAATTTGGTTTGTATTCAAATAAGGGAAATAACGTATGTTAAAACTATCTTTGAATTTTGAAACTTGGTTTGGATATAGAGGTACATTTAATTCAGAAATTATAATTCTTATTCCATGCCAGTTTTGTTCTTCTGCCAAAGTTTCTTCAGCGATGATAAAAGTTTTCCAGTTTTGTTCTTCATCCGTTAACCAAGTTTTTTCATCATATTCTGCCCGATATTCTTTATTAGAATTAATTTTGGATGTAATGATTGTAAATTTTTTCCCCAAAGCAGAACATGCACTTTTCATTCCAATTCCAAACTGTCCTAATTTATCATCAGATTTTGTTCCCCTTGCAATAGTCATTGCATTTGTCAGATCCTGTCTATCCATACCATGACCGTTATCGTTTAGTTCGATCGTTCTTTTTTGAAAATCTAAATTAACTTTGATTGTTTCTTTTTTATCAGAAATTCGAGCATCAATAGAATTATCTAACAATTCAGCAATTGCTTGTTCTGTTTTATATCCAACAAAACCTAGTTTTTGAATCAGGGATTTGTCTGGCGTGATATCTACTGTAATGCTATTATTCATACAGAAAGAACTTTAATCGGTTATTTAAAGAATTCTAGATTTATGTTCATTTATGCCTGTATATCTTTATTATACGGTTTCTAGATTTATGTTCATTTATGCCTGTATATCTTGATTATACGGTTTCTAGATTTTATACTATATAAAATAAATGTTATTTTCTAGATTTTAACTCATTATTTAAATACCAAGTTAGGTAATATGTAAAGCGTATCTGTTTAGGTCTTGCTAAAATGGATATGTCCATCTTAGACTGATGAGAGTTTACTATAATTTCACAAAAAAGCCCGGATCTCTAAAAGGCAGAACATCTGATCCGAACCTCATTAATTGAGGTAGGACTAATCTCCAATTCTGTGAAAATTCACATTTCATGTCTCTAGCTCCAGGCAAGTTTACAGAACCCGTCTGAGCAAGTTAGATGAGGCTAACAAAGTTAGCTTAGGGTAAATTTAAATAAAGATTTTATTTTTTCTCACACATCTTGCAAATTAACCGCTCCACTATAATGATCTCACTGCTTGCACTAGCAGTAGGACTAGCTACCCTTGCATTCCTTCCTGTTCTCTCTGATGCCCAATCAGAATCAAAGACATTTCTAACACATTCAGGGACAGTCATCACAACTAGTGGAGATATAATTGATCCACTATATACCGTATCTACTGTCGAGTTTGATCCTATGCAATATCTCCGGGATTTCAACTATGGCAAGGTCATAGAATCTTCTGATGGTACCACAATACGGGAATTTACAATAATTGCCGAAGATGATAAAATCATGGAGATATCCCCCGGAGTATTTTACAATGTCTGGACTTTTAACGGAACAGTGCCAGGCCCCACAATGCGGGTTACTGAAGGTGATATTCTCAGAATTAATTTTATCAATAATGGCTCCAAGGAACACACGATGCATTTTCATGGAATCCATCCTGCCGAGATGGACGGAGTCTTTGAGCCTGTCGGAGGCGGCGGCGGACAGTTCGTATACGAGTTTGAGGCAGGGCCTGTGGGCGTACATCCATATCACTGCCACATCATGCCACTCGAGGAGCACATAATTCACGGACTGTATGGTGTCTTTATTGTAGACCCAAAGGAGCCACGAGCGACTGCTGATGAGCTGGTCATGGTACTAAACGGCTTTGACACAGACTTTGATACAGAAAACAACCTGTATGCTGCAAACACCATTCCCTTTTACTATCAGCACCATCCCATCATGATTAACACTGATGAGTTAATCCGAATCTATGTTGTCAACATGGTCGAGTTTGATCCGATAAACAACTTTCACCTTCATGGCAATCTATACAAGTACTATCCTACGGGAACAGACGTTGTCCCGTCATTTTATACAGACATGATCACACTGTCTCAAACTGAGCGCGGAATCATGGAGTTTGAGTATGACTATCCCGGCAAGTATCTCTTTCACGCACACAAAGTCGAGTTCTCAGAGAAAGGCTGGACTGGAATCTTTGTTGTAAATGATGCCGACGTTGAGCGAGACTATGGAACGTAGTGATTCAAAGACCATTGCCAGCGGCCTTGTTCCGTTTGTCTTCCTAGTCTTGCTAATCGCCTATATCCTCGGCCCTAGCGCGGGACTGCTAGACTTTGGAACTGAGCTGCCTGAGATTACCATTGAAAAGATAGACTTTGTTGACTCTGAGATCCAGGCTACTGTCAGAAACACAGGTCCGCTTCCTGTAGAGATAGCAATGGCTGATGTAAATGACCGAATTCAGCCAGCGGCAATCGAGCCTGACAGGTTTCTAGAAAGATTTGAGACGGCTCTTGTTAGAATTCCATTTCAGTGGAATAACGCCGAGCCATATACTGTAGGGGTTACCATTGAGGACGGAACAAGGTTTGTAAAAGAGATAGAAGCAGCAGCTCCGGCATTAGAACCGTCTTTGGACATGGCAGTCTTTTTTGCAATCATTGGAACGTTTGTTGGCATAATTCCAATAATGATTGGACTGTTGTGGATTGTGTTTATTAGAAAGATTAGCACCACAAAGTATCATTTCTTTCTAGCACTGACTGCAGGACTGCTGCTCTTTTTGGCCATTGACTCCATTGAAGAGGCCGTCGAGGTCTCTGATGAGAATCTAGCAGACAGCTTTAACGGGACACTGCTTGTGGCTACGGTTGCCATACTGTCTTTTCTTGGACTGTACTATGCAGGTGACCGGCTAGTCCGCAAGGCTGATTCTTCTAGACTCACAAAACCCGTAGCCATTGCATTAATGATCTCACTTGGAATCGGACTGCATAACTTTGGCGAAGGACTAGCAATAGGCGCAGCTATCGGGATGGGCTCTATAGCATTTAGTACGTTTTTGATAGTAGGATTTGCCTTGCATAATACTACTGAGGGTCTAGCCATTGCAGCTCCGTTATCTCGGGGCAAACTAATGCCTGCTAAACTAGCCGCCCTGGGATTTATTGCCGGCAGTCCTGCAATATTTGGCGCCTGGATAGGGGGCTTTGCATATTCCCCGTTTACAACTGTAATATTTCTAGCAGTGGGCGCTGGGGCAATCTTTCAGGTAATCCTAGTTATTCTGAGATGGATTCAACAAAGCGACAGACTCTCTGGCGTATCTACCATATCTGGATTTGCAGTAGGGATGCTTGTGATGTATCTGACTAGCATCCTAGTCTAGTCTGGCTCTGGATGAATTGTGATTACAGAATTTTTGATCTCGGCTCTGATGACATGTTCAATCTCTGATGTTAAATCATGAACCTTTTCAATTGCCAGATATCTATCAAAGGAGCAGTCAATGTCTATCTTGAGAATGTTCTCAAATTTCAGAGACAGTATTCTGCCAACTTTTTTGATATCGGGGTATCTCTCTAATATGGCACCAATCTTCTCCTGGGTCTCTGTGTCCTCCATGTTAAAGTTCTCAGGAACCGTGACAAACGGCTCTAGGTGGATGGTGGCATGTGCAATGTCTGGTATCTGTCTGTAAATTTTCTGCTCAATTATCTCTGAAATCCTGTGTGCAGATAAAAGGTCAATCCCCCGGTCTACCATCACATGCAAATTAGAGTATGTCTCGCCCCTTGTCTTGTGTGTGTTGACATTGTGAACCCCCCTGACCCCGTCCACACTCTTTGCAATATCTAAAATCTTTGCATCTGATGGAACATTCTTCCAGCTGGGCTCAAAATGGATTGTAGTTGAGGCATTTGGAATTTTATTTTTTATGTTTCTCTCAACATTATTGCTTATCTCATGGGCCTGCTCAAAACTGACATCCCCCCTAAGTGAGATGGTGACATCAGCAAATATGGTGTCACCAGACATCCTCATGAGGACAGGACCTGCATCAATTACATCTTTGGTTGACCTTGCAATGTCTCTGACATTGATTACCTGCTCAGGTGATATTGCATCTGTCAGGTCTCGCGCAGTCTTGTATACTAGTTTTATACTCAGTGCAGCTAGGAACACTCCTAGAATAAGGGCTGCAACAAAGTCTCCAAAGTATAGTCCGTATGTTACAAGGACAATTCCTGCAATGGCAACTAGTGTGGAGCCAAGATCCATGACGGCATGATACAAGTCCGCCTTTAGGGTTGCACCGCCGACCCTCTTGATTGATCTCCTTAGAATTATTATTCTAAAAAAGTCAATGCCGATTGTGTACAGTCCGCCAATTATCGCAAGCAGTCCCGGCAGTACACTTGGAGGGGGACTCTGTAGTCTGTTTACTGATTCGTAAATAAAGAAACAGGCAATCAGAAATATGGCTATGCCTCCAATCAGTCCTCCAAGTGATTCTGTCTTTCCATATCCATACGTATGTCCGGCATCAGGAGGTTTGATTGCTAGTCTTACAGCTAGTAATAGTACAAGGGTAACGACACTATCAAGCAGGGCATGAATGCTGTCAGTAACTAGTGCTAGGCTATTTGAGAATAGGCCAAATATCAGTTCGACTATGAATGCCGAAAAGATTGCTAGCAGTGATACCTGCAGTACCTTGGTTCTCTGAGTAAACATCTCTCCCAACTTTATGATACCATCTAACACGTATTACCGTTTTCTAATTTATACGACAACGTTATTTGTGATATTCAGGTATCATACAGCATGACATATCTTGCCCTGGTAGCGCTTTTGGCACTCTCTGTATGTGTCATTGACGCTCAAGCCTCTGGCAACCCAAACCTGTTTGTATCTGCTGAAAACCCCCGGTTTGAGAATCATTTCTCAGGCTCCATGGTAATTGAAGTCATTGTACGTGACCCTAATCTAAGGGATACAGGCAAGGCAAGAGGCGAGCCTGATGTCACCATCAATGGAAACTCGTTGCGAATGGTTCAGGCAACTGACGGCAACTGGTATGCCTATTTTGCAAATGTTGCTGGCGCCCAAAGTGCTGACTCGACAGTCAGACTGGCAGGACAGGGACTTGATTTTGGGGTCTTTTGTAGTAGCGATACCCCGTCATCTGTGGTGGGAATCTCCCTGTCTGAGACTAGGGGGTTTGCAATACCGCGCCATACGGCAGGCTCTACTGATGGGAATGCCTCGCTCTCTGAATGTACGGGTTTGCCATCTGGCGAGAATCTCAACAATGTCATTAGAAATCCAAGATCGATTAATACAAATCCCGCCATACCTGCAGGACAGATTGGACTAAACCAGGATGCCTGGCCACTAATCCAACTCTTCTCGTTTGGTAACGCTAACATTAGATATAATCTCGGAGGATCATCACAACAAGTCGTATTAGAGTATGATGAGATTCCAAACATCTCTCTGGCAGTTGACAGGGATATCTTTCCAAACAATGCAGACGTTATCTTGACTGTATCTGATATTCAGCTGAATCAGGATCCGACAGACGAGGACTCGTGGACTTTTGGTGTAGGTTCTCACCCCTTTACATTCTATCAGGCATATGTTGCTTCAGGCAACTCAGCTAACAGCCAAGGCCTGGCAGACCTGACTATACATCTCGCTGATATTGGGTTTGAAGATAACGGGCAATTATCTGTAAATCTCGGTTCTGTTTTAGAGTTGCAGTCAAATGACCAACAACGAGATACCAGCATATCTGACGGCACTGCAACATTCTCTGAGATTCTAACCCTAGTTGAGACCGGCAGGAACTCGGGCATCTTTGATAGTGCAGACAATGCCGACCAATCAATTCTAAAGATATTAGGTGATGCTCCTAGAGGACAGTCAGGTTCCATAACATACAACAAAAAGTCTATCTCTGTTGTAACTGGCTCCTCGTCTGCTCTGCTCACATTGTTAAATCCCACACTTGCCATCGGTGATAGCAGGCCTCTAAGGCCTGGAACCGTACTACCTGTGGTGCTCTATGATCCTGATCAAAATATCAACTCTGGCTCTCGAGACGATCTTGATGTGTTTAGGGATTCATCGACAATTCCAACTATGCGGATTGGTTCTCCTATCACACTTGAGGATGCGCGCGATGTTAATTTTTATCCCTCATCTGCATTGACTCTGGGCAATCCAGCTAGTCTGGTATCATCTGATCCAAACTCTGCACGCCTAGTCATTGATACCTCTGCGATACCTGATGGATCATTTGAAAAAGTTGTACTGAATCTAGGAGTCTTGGCAGCAGACCTAAAATCACTATTTGTAGATGTGTCTGCTCCAAACTCTGATGGCTCAAACTGGCTAAACTATGATCTACGATCATTTGCAAATGATCTCCGAGTATCTGACTTTGCTGACACCTCTCTAAGCCTGTCATTTGGGACACCTGACTCCTCACCTGTAACGCTTGCAGCTGCCGGTACTCTGGGGTCTCAGGGGCTAGTCCAGATTGGTGATGGTACTGTACAGGCAATATCTACTGCACAGGGCGCAGTCTATGTTATCATTAACCTTGATTCATCAAACGACAGTACCGGCGTTGGTACCATATCTGGTGAAACTGATTCCCAGCCAATAGTGCTTGACTTTTTCTCATTCGGTGTAGTAAATTCCAATGATGTAAATAATTCCATATATCGTTTTGAGCTAGAGGAGACAACTGACAACTCGTCGACTTTTGATGGTACTCTGGAATACTCTGTTGCAACAAAGTCAAACATCTTGAATCCATCTTTTATTCAAACCATACAAACAATCAGTGATGACATTCGATTCATTGCCACTGACATGTCCATAAATGATGGAATATCCATATCTTATTCTGATCTTGACGTATCTGGCATCTTTACCCTAAGTACAAAGTCAGAGATTGGTACAAGCTCTGGCATCTTGTCTGCTGACTCGGCATCCTATCGTTTTGGACAACCGGTAACTATCACATTAGATGATCCTGATCTTAATCTGAAAAATGACATAGTTGATATTTATTCTACAGTCAATGATCCAAACTCTGAGAACGTTGACACAGTGGGAGAAGACGGGGCAATACTGCTCGAAGTCTTGATAAAGAACATTCGTTACAAGCGCTGCATCATTGATGGTGTGGAACATGGCGGCCTTGGTGCAAGCGGCTTTTCTCTTGTAGAGACGGGGCCTAGCACCGGAATCTTTGAGGGGACATTCAAGATGCCCTCAACAATATGCAACAAGTCTGGAACACAACTTGTCTACTCTGCAGGAGGCAGCCTTGATGCAAAATATTATGATTCTAGAGATGATCTCGGGGATGCAAGCACATTTGGCCTCTTGAGGGACACGGTACTTTATGGCCCTGCACAGCTTAGCTCCCACGAGGTTCTAAAGCCAGTCTCAGGAGTCAGGGAGATAACCCTCTCTGGCACCATAGATGATCATAGGCGGGGGATTCCTTTGGCAGTAGACATTACAACCCCTGATGGCAACCACCAAAGTTTTGGTGCTACCCTCTCTGGCAGTGGAAACTATAAATCTATAATCTCAATTAATGAGGACTCGATACTTGGGGTTTATGAGATCAAACTATCTTATGATGGGGCACCAGTAGATACGGTCTCCTTTAAAGTTGCTGCAATACCTGACTGGATTAAAAACACTGCAAGGGAATGGTCTTTTGGCACCACCCCTGATACTGAATTTATCAACGGAGTCGCATATCTGGCAAAGGAGGGGCTAATCACAGCTCCTGGCACATCTGGACAGGCGGTTCCTGACTGGGTTAAAAACATTGCAAAATGGTGGGCCAACGATCAAATATCTGATAAAGATTTCATACAATCCATCCAATATTTAGTCAAAAAAAGTATTATTCGGATATATAATTAGGTCAATTTTTGTTTCATTGAAAATATAAATACTGTGATTAGTCAATAATTTTAACACATGAAATTACCCGGAATAATTACACTAAGTGTACTTTCAATTATTATTTTATCTAGCGGAATGCCCGGCGGTGCTTTTGCCCAAACAGCACAATGCCCTAATGGAATCATGGTGGATAACGCATGTGTCCCATGTGCTAGTAATGAAGTTCCAAGGCGTAGTGCTGATGGAATGGGTTATGTATGTGAAAATGCTTATGATGATGTTGTTGTAGATGATCTCAGTTTAATAATTGATAATACTAGTGACCTCTTTAGTCCTGGCACTAAAATAATGATTTCTGGGAAAATAAGCAACTATGACAGTTTAACTCCGGGAGCTGTAACTGTTACAATTGTTTCCCCTCCACCTGCTAATTCTATTGTTGGATTTAAGCAATTGACCCCTAGTTCTACTGGAGCATTTAGTTTTGAAATACTGGCAGATGGACCCCTGTGGAAGGCCGCTGGAGATTATATTGTAAAGGCACAATTTGGTTCCACCTTAAAGTCTAATATTCCAATTACATTTACTGGAGGCTCTGGCGATGTTATCACTGGAGGCTCTGGCATTGTTGCACCCCCAGAACCTGCAGCACCAGAACCTGAACCCGAGCCAGAACCTGAACCCGCACCAGAACCTGAACCAGCACCTGAACCCGAGCCAGAACCTGAACCAGCACCAGAACCAATAGTATGTGGACCTGGAACTGAAATGGTAAATGGAGTATGTCAGCCCATTGAGGATGATGATAGTGGATGTCTGATTGCTACGGCAACATTTGGTACTGAACTTGCACCTCAGGTACAATTACTTCGAGAGATCAGAGATAATACACTATTCAGTACTACTTCTGGAACATCCTTCATGCTAGGATTCAACACACTGTACTATTCATTTGCACCAACTGTTGCAGACTGGGAGAGACAAAATCCAATGTTCAAAGAGACAGTCAAAGTCTTCATAACTCCAATGCTTTCAACATTATCTATAATGTCACTAGCTGATCAGGGTTCAGAAGCCGAAGTGTTGGGACTAGGAATATCTGTTATTGCCCTGAACTTGGGAATGTATATTGCAGCACCTGCATTTGCTGGATTCAAAGTTCGCCAATACATAAAATCTAGAAAATAATCCACTAGTACATTATTATACCAAAGTACATTACGATACACATGCATATCGAATATGAGGAGTTTGAATCAGTTGAAGACATTCTAATGTACATGGCTTCAGCTGCCCCACCAATGAAAAACACACTGCCAATCAGTTCATACAAGGGATATGTAATGTCTTTTATTCCACTCAGTCCTGCAACTGGCGAGACCTATCTGATGCTATATGCCAAAGGGTCACTTGAACCTGGAATCTATGAATTTGATGTTACATCAAAGTCATACAAGCGAGTGGAAAGCATAGAGAGGGCAGACAAGGTCTACTTTATCTCCCTGAGCCCAAAACGAAATACCATAGCAGACGTTGCCATTGAAAATCTATAACTTTTTTGTCTGAATTCTAGGCGCAGACACGGATCTGCTTTTCGAGTATTTGTCAATAATCTCATCTGGGGTTCTTCCATTAAACAAGTCTTTGCATAATCCGCGCAAGTATCTCATAATTGCCCAGGTTCCGGCCTTTAGGATTCCATACATGAATATTTTCATTGGCGGTCCATACGTCTTGTTTCTAAGAATGATTGGAATTATATCATTAATCACACGCAGGTTATTCTCCCAACACCTCCAAAAGAGCGTAAACTGTGCCTCATTGAGGTTTCCAAAGTGCATAGAATTCTTTTCACTAAAGTCCTGGTAAAGCAGCGGTGCCACTAGCCCCCTAAAGTTCATCTCCCTAAAGTCATTCATCATGTCTATGGTATACTGGACATCATCAGGTGTCTCATCAGGCCAGCCAATGATGATGGTAGCTGCCGGAAACCAGTGGTTTTTGTTTAGAATATTTGCGCCCTCCCTTACAACACTTCCCCATTCTTCAGGTGCAAACGGCTTTGTCTTGACACCAAGGTGTTTTCTTACCATGTCTGGTGAGACAGTCTCGATTCCCAGGTTGGTTGCAAGCCATCTTCCCGTCTCGTCTTGTCGGTTGATGTGCGAGATCTGCTGCATCAGTGTGGGGTCTGCCGCAACTGCAGAAAATGTCATGTGTGTTGTTCCTACAAAGTTTGCGCCTAGTTCCTTTAGCCCCTTCCACAGGTTCACTATGACATCCCTGTTTGGAATAAAATCCCTGTTGTCACATCCATAAAGCAGCATCTCATCAGAATGTAGCCAGATCGAGTCAAATCCATAATCTAGATTTATCTTTGCCTCGTGTTGCAGTCTATCTAGTGGAAGATCCTTTTTTGATCTCTTGTTTACGTCACAAAAATCACAGCCCCTCCCGCAGCCCCTCATGGCCTCAATTAGCGAGTTGATTGTGGGCCCCTCTATGACTGGAATGTTCTCAAGATTTCTTACAAAGCAATGCATCAGTTCCGGGGCATCATTTTTCTCCAAGTCCTGAAACAAGTCTATTGCCAACTCGTCGGCCTCACCGACAACAACCGTATCAATTCCATGTATCTTCATTCTGTCAGACTTTGCTAGCTCCCATGCCCCGTTGCCTCCAACAACGACCTTGAAACCATGTTTCTTTTTGAGCTGAATAATACTGGCACACATCTTTTTGAATTTCATTGCAACGTATGATAATTTCTCAGGGGACATTGTAGTTGTAACCGGGGCCATTCCCAACGGATCCATGACATTGATTCCCACAACCTTGGTGTCTGCACCGATGGATTTATGCAACATTTCAGGATGTGCCATAAACACCTCTTCTCTCTTGTATCCCCCTTGGATTAAAGAGCTCTCCACTCTTCGTAGTCCTACCTGGGCAACCTTTACCTGTCCTGTAACTGGGTCTGTCTCAACTGAGGGACAAAACACCTTGTCAAAGACCCATTCGGGTAGAACTTCATACGGACCACACGCAATAAAACCATAAAGAAAATTACCGCGATAGTTTGTCATCAAACTACGATCCGCTGTAAGTACAACACGTTTACCTGCCAATTACTCCCCCTCGCTTATGCATATTATATATATCATTTACGAGGACTGGTTGGCACAACTCTAATTATTTTTCCTGACTGCCCTGTTTGCAATGTTGGCAGCTATTGCCCCAGCTGCAATCCCGTTGTCAATGTTTACTACTGATAGTCCAAGTGAGCAGCTCTGAAGCATTGATGCAAGAGCGGCAATCCCCTTCTCTCCGTACCCGTACCCTACAGATGTTGGAATGCCAATGACTGGAATATCTACTAGTGTTGAGACCAGGGTGGCCAAAGCCCCCTCCATTCCTGCAGCTACTATGATACAGTCCACATCTATCATCTCTTTTAACACGGGAAAGATTCTCTGAATTCCTGCAACTCCGACATCATAACTTGTAATGCATTTACAGTTCATGGACTCGCACATCAGTCTTGACTCTTCTGCAATACCAATATCTGACGTACCTGCAGTTATGATTCCAACCATTCCACCATGAAACTTTGGCTGTTTTTTTACGAGCAGTATGGATGATGAATTCTTTCCGGTCTTTGCCCTTACCTTTAGCTGCTTTGCAAACGCTAAAATTTTTGCACGGTCTTGCTTTTTGAGTCTTGAGACAACTACAGAGTCTGTCTTCTCTAGGGTCTTTTTAGCAATCTCTTTGATCTCTTTGAGCTCCTTTGTTTCAGCAAAGATAACTTCGGGTATCCCCCTTCTCTTTCTTCTGTTGATGTCAATCTTGGCAAACCCTTCTATCTTTTCAATAGAGTATAGTGACAACAGCTTTTTTGCGTTACTAACTGAAATCTTTCCTTCCTTTAATGATTCCAATATCTCATGAATCTCCAACGATAAATTTTCTCTGCTAGTATAAAAAAAGGCTTAGATCTCGATACTTGAGATGGCGCCTTTGACGCTTGCTACTGCCTTTGTAAACACCTGCCTTTCCTCATCATTCAAGTCAAGCTCGATTATCTTCTCCACGCCCTTTCTACCGATAATTGCAGGCACTCCTATTGAGACATCTGAATGACCATACTCCCCATCAAGATATGTCGCAACCGGAATGACATGTTTTCTGTCCCTTACAACTGACTCGACAATGGCAGATATGGCATTTCCTGGCGCATGAACCGTGGCACCTTTTAGTTCTATCACCTTGGCGGCAACCTGCTTTGTCTTTACAATGAGCTCGTCTAGCTTTTCCTTTGGGAGAAACGATGATAGTGGAATTCCTGACACTGATGAGAACCTTGGCAGTGGCAGCATATTTTCTCCATGCTCACCTATAACTAGTGCCCTGACATCATCTCGCGAGTGCCCTGTTGCCTCATGAATAAACTGCCTGAATCTTGAGAGATCCAGCATTCCACCCATGCCAAATACACGGCTTTTGTCAAATCCTGATACCTTGTAGGTTATGTATGTCATTGGGTCAAGTGGATTTGTAACTGGAATTATCATAGAGTTATCGGCATATCTCTTTACATTCTCTATGACGCTCTTTACAATCGATGTGTTAATCTTTAAAAGATCCATTCTCGTCATCCCGGGCTTTCTTCCAGAGCCTGCCACCACAACTACTACGCTTGAACCCTTCATGTCTGCAAAATTATTTGATCCTTCTACCTCTACATCTATTCCCTGCTCTGATAGCATATGATTGATATCCATTGCCTCGCCCTGTGGGAGCCCTTCGGCTATGTCAAGCAGCAGTATGTGATCATCTAGCCGTTTGAGTGCCGAGAACAATGCGGCATCGCCGCCGACCTTGCCAGAACCAATTATGGTAATCATGAAAATTGGTGCTAATTTTCAATAATTAAATCTAATGCCACCAAAAGCAGCTAGAATTTCCAATCTGATATTGGGTGTTTGGCCTTGGAATCTCTGAGATTTCAAAGACATTAGTCGAATTTATAAGCATTTTTGATAATTTTCAATCATGGTTGTTGTAATTGATCCACAGATTGCCGGCATATCTGGTGACATGCTTTTGTGCTCACTAGTAGACCTGGGTGCTGATAAAAACAAGATAATAAACGGAATAAAAGAATCCGAAAAATTTCTCTCAAACTCGACAATAAAAAATATCAACTTTGTACATATTCAAAAACACAAGGTTCAGTCAGTCTCCCTGGTACTAGACATTGATGAGGCCCTTGATGAACGAAGTGGTTCTGAGATAAGAACTGCAATCATCAACTCAGTCCAAGCGCTAAAACTCTCACCCAAAGCAAGCATGTTTGCCCAATCCTGCATTGATACTCTGATCTCTGCTGAATCCAAAATCCATGGAATTCCTAAAGACTCGGTTCACTTTCATGAGGCATCTGGCATTGATACCCTGGTAGATATTGTTGGAGTAGCTATTGCATTACAAGATCTCGGTCTGTTTGATGAAGAGATTCTCTGCCTTCCTGTCTCTGTAGGTGGGGGTCATGTTGCCTTTTCACACGGCATCATGTCAAACCCCGCAAGCGCGATTCTTGAGATCTTTAAAGACTCGAATCTCACCATCACAGGAAGTGATGCAAAGCAGGAACTTGCAACTCCCACAGGAGCTTGCATCCTGGTAAACATTACTTGCAAATCCGTGGGGCACTATCCCGCCATGAAAGTCGAGTCTGTGGGATATGGTGCAGGCCAGAGGGACTTTGAGACCTTTGCCAATGTCTTAAAGATCGTTAGGGGCTCTCAGGGTAATTTCAAAACTGATTCTGTAAAAATACTAGAGACAAACGTAGATGATGTCTCTGGAGAAATACTGGGAAACCTAATTGAAAAAATCATGAACAAAGGTGCACGGGACGTCTCCATATATTCAGGGATTACCAAAAAGGGCAGGCCTACAAATCTTGTATCTGTCATATGTACTGATAAAACACTTGATGCGATTGCCGATACCCTGGTGCTCGAGACTGGCACCTTGGGAATCAGGATAACTGATTCTAGTCGATTTATAGTTCCTAGGTCAAACCATAACATCTCACTGACTCTGGATGGCCAACGCTTTCAGGTACGCTACAAAAAGACTGCCTTTAAAGGCAAGACTGATTTTAAGATAGAGTTTGATGATCTAAGGCACATATCTGATACAGTTGACAAACCCATAAAGGAGACAGAGGCACTGCTGAGACGAGAGATTGTAAAGTTGGAGACATGAAATGCCAGACATTGATGATCTTGTAGACTGGTTTGGAGACAAGCACCGAGTCATGATTGCACTCTCTGGCGGAGTTGATAGCGCACTTGTTGCATATGCCGCATTTCAAAGCCTCGGTGATTCTGCCATTGCAGTAACTGCGGATTACAAGACCCTGTCTAGGGAAGAACTTGACACATCTAGGAATGTCTGCTCTGAGATTGGCATCAGACAGCTGTTTTTAGACTATAGCGAACTTGATAACAAAGACTTTGTAAAAAATGACTCGGACCGATGTTTTCACTGTAGAATGGAGCTTGGTGTACATTTAACAGAACTTGGACAAAAGCACAATGTCAGGATAATTGCAGACGGTACCAATCTTGATGACCTGGGCGATTATAGGCCAGGAATTCGGGCGCTCAGAGAAAATGGAATTCGCAGCCCGCTTGTGGAGACTGGTTTCTCAAAGTCGCATATCCGCAAGACTGCCAAGGCGGTGGGACTGTCTGTATTTGACAAGCCATCAAACTCGTGTCTTGCATCTAGGATTCCATGGGGACAAAGGGTAACTGCAGAAAAACTAGCTAGAATAGAGCTTGGTGAGACCATCATTAGACAGCTAGTGCCCCAAGTAAGACAGGTTCGGGTTCGCGACATTGGCGGTGCTGCAAAGATTGAAGTTGAGAAGCAGATGATACCCCGACTTGATGATGTTATCTTTGGGCAGATAACTGAGAAACTAGTGATGATCGGGTTTACCTCCGTCAAAGTCGACCCGGAAGGCTATAAACCGGGCAAACTCAACGTGATTGCAGATTGATTTATCTGGATAATGCCGCATCTACTAGAATCCATGATGACGTCTTGGACTCGATGCTTCCTTACCTAAAGGAGCACTATGGCAATGCATCATCTATTCATAGATATGGCAGACTAGCTCACAGGGCAATTGAGAAGGCTAGGAGACAGATTGCATCACTGATTAATGCAGACCCTTCTGAGATTCTGATAACATCTGGCGGCACGGAATCAAACAATACTGTTCTGCGAGGCATTGCCCAAAGTGATACATGCAACCAGATAATCACATCACTTGCAGAGCACGATGCAGTCTTGGAGCCTTGTATGAGACTGGCCAAGACTGGCATGAATATCATTTATCTCAAAGTTGACAAACTCGGAGCTGTAAACCCCTCTGACCTCAAAGACTGTATATCTAAAAATACCTGCCTTGTCTCAATTATGTTTGGCAACAACGAGGTTGGTACCATTCAGAGAATACCTGAGATTGCCAAGATATGCAACGAACAAAAGATTCCATTTCACACAGATGCCGTCCAAGCTGTGGGAAAGATTCCAATCAATGTCAAAGAACTGGGCATAGACTTGCTATCCGTATCCTCTCACAAGCTTCACGGTCCCAAGGGGATAGGTGCATTATACATCAAAGACGGCATCAAGATTGATCCTGTAATGTTTGGAGGCGGCCAGGAACACGGACTGCGTTCTGGAACTGAAAATGTTGCAAACATTGTTGGATTTGGCAAGGCATGTGAGATTGCCGAAAACAACATGGCCAAGAACATGTCTCATATGACCAAACTCTGTGATCTCCTAGTTGACAAAATATTGCACGAGATCCCCAAAGTAACCCTGAATGGAGATCCCAAATCCAGACTGCCAAACAATGCTCATTTTACATTCCTTGGTGTAAATGGCGAGGATCTTATTATCAAACTCGATGAGCATGGGATTGCCGCCTCTACTGGGTCTGCCTGCTCTGTCAATACCCAAAAGGCCTCACATGTGCTACAGGCAATGGGATTCTCTCATGAGCAGATTACCGGTTCGCTGAGATTAACATTATGTGTCTTTAACAACAAGCAAGAGATTGAGCAGACAGTTACCCTGCTAAAGAGCATAGTCCAAGAACTACGGGCAGTCTCGCCCTTTAAGGCAAAGTATTCTTTTGATGACGTTTAGGCGTTTATGTAAAATCTGTTTCTAGAAACCAGGATAACTGTTATAATTCCAACCATCAGTACTGCCATTGCAACTGTACCAAATTCTGGAACAATATATGTTCCAATAACGGCGATCTCTGAATCTCCCTGTTCAAAATCTATCGTTATTACCCTGTGTGCATCATGGACTGCCACCTCGATGGGGCTGGCATCTATACTCTGGTCTATTCTGACAATAAAAGTCTCATCTCTTCCATCTTGTGATTCTGCGCCCATGTAATCTCTTGGCAACTCCATTGTAATTCTCCCATCATCTGTAGAATCAATCCGTACCACCAATGCAAGGTTTTCAAAGTCTATGACCATGTCTCTGACCGTAGCTCCTCTGATGGTATAGTTTACATCAAAGTTGCCACTACTGCCGGCATCCACTACAAACCTCTCTGTAACATCAACTACTGCTGATTTTGGTGTATGCTGAAAACTCGTCTCTGTCTGATATTTCTGATATGACGCTCTGACTGTATATTCGCCTGCTTTTTTCCACCGTTCTCCCACTGCAAGAAACGTCTCTACAAAACTTCCATCTTGTGATACTGTGATCTGTGCAATCTCTACTACATTCCCCTCGTTTAACACCTGTAATATTACCTGGGGGGTCTTGCCAATTACCGTGTTTACGTTTCCTGAAACAACTATGGTGTCCCCTTCATCATAATGATTGCTGTCTGTCTGAATAGTGATTATCTCTTGTGCAGATACTGCCCCAATAGAAATTAGCAATACCATGAGACCATAAAATACTTTGAAACTCAACAATTTTTACAGGCTCGATTTTGTATATTTTCTTTACTATCTATATTTCCCAATCTGGCACTTGGGGGAGATATCCTCAGAAGATATGAAATAGCCAAAATACAATCCTAGAATGAGCAGTAATCCCTTGAGGGGGGGTTTAGACTGGGGCACTCGTATCCGAATTTGTGAAAGGGACAATCTAGAGAACAGTTGGTAAGGGGGCTATGGGCCAAGAAACAGTCATTATGCCCTAGATGTGGGAATCATTGTAAAATTCTGATATTTTCTTTTAATTTTGGTAGAATTATCTCATGCCTTTGATCGTTCCCTGATCACACTCGATCATTGCTTTTGTATCAAAGAAAAATCTAGCACACATTGCCTCAAAAACCATTTTGAATATATATAAATAGCAATAATACGGAATGAAATCAGAATGAATTTTAAACGTTCTACGAAATCATTGGCAATAGCTTTCATGGCACTGTCATTAATTTCAATGACTTTGATTCAACAAGATGCCTTTGCTCAAGCTCCCGGAATATCAATGACGGTAAACGCCGAGGAAGGATCAGATACAATTACTATAGCAGGCAAGATAGTCTCAAACATCTCAGATGTTACATTCACTGTAACATCTCCTAATGGCAACAGGGTAACTGTGGGCCAAGTATCGCCAGCTGACGATGGCAGTTTTGGCCAAATATTCAAGGTTGGACCAACATGGACTGAAGATGGATTGTATGAGATTAAAGCAACCCAAGGCAACGCTCTAAATTCACTGTACACTATCAAAGTATTTGTTCTAGTGACAAATGGAATGACTGAGGGAATCTCTATATCTAAGTCTAACTTGGAGACGGGAATTCTTGGAGGAGATACCGATAATGTTGCTAGAGATAGAGGACTTGAAATTTCTGCAAATGCTCAATATGGTGATACAATGATTGAGATTATGGGTTCGACTGACAGACTAAGTCAGGATGTCACGCTGACTGTAACTGCACCAAATGGAAACAAGGTAGATGTAGCCCAAGCATCCCCAACACCTGATGGAGACTTTGTTGCCATGTTTACCTGTGGCCCAACTTGGTCTGATGATGGATTTTATACCATTACGGCATCCCAGTTTAACACTGCGAAATATACTGCCTCAGTAGAGGTGGAGATTGAGGATTGTATCATAGTTCCAGAATTTGGTACAATTGCGGCCATGATTCTAGCAGTAGCAATTATCTCAATAATTGCAATCTCTGCAAGATCTAAACTCAGCATCATACCAAGATACTAGGTTCACTTTTTTCCATTTTTAAATATACATAAATAGTGATAGGTGCAAATCGCAACAAGATGAACAACCATACGTCATTTGTGCTACTAGCCATATTGACTGTATTTGGTGCTCTGACCATGTCATCAGCATATGCAGCAGAACTTCCAGATGCATGTGTAGGATGTGCCATGGAGGATGCGAGAGAAACAGCAAACCAAATGTTGCTTGACGACATCCCACTATCTGTCTGGACAGACAAAACAGAGTATGACCACAGTGAGATAATTATGGTACAAGGCAGGGTGGCCAATGAATCCGGATTTCCAGTTACAATTACTGTGACTAATCCCCTACGCTCCATTGTTGCAGTTGATCAAATTGATATAACAGATGGTAGTTTTGAGACAACGATAAACACATCAGGTGCAATATGGAAATATGACGGTATCTACATCATCAAAGTAAACTATGGCAGTGCTCTAAAAAGTACTATCCAAGTTGAACTAGTTGGTGGAGTTGCATATGAACCAGTCTACGATACGCCATCGCCATCACCATCCAAACAATGTGGTGCTAATGAACTATCTGCAAGTGGTCAATGTATACCATTTAGCATTTCAGGCGGAGTAGTAACTGGAGCAAGTATCAACACTGATGACAAATCAATTGTTATCATGGTGGATACCGATGATGATGGAATACTGACAGTAACACCTTCAAAGAAGGTCCAAAACGGCATCTTCCTAGTACTAGTTGACGGAGAGGAATCAAATGATACAGAAATTGTCGGAAACAAAGTAACAGTCATGTTCCCTGCAGGCACTGAACAGATTGAAATAATCGGTACCTATGTGATTCCAGAGTTTGGTACAATTGCGGCCATGATTCTAGCAGTAGCAATTATCTCAATAATTGCAATCTCTGCAAGATCTAAACTCAGCATCATACCAAGATACTAAACCACACACACACACACAACTTTTTTTTCATTTTCCAAAGCCGCAGATACTGTCTTGGTCTTGTGTAATGTACGGAAATCAGTTTCTATATACAATAGAATTTCTGTACAATAGAATTTCTGTACAATAGAATTTCTGTACAGCACTGTATGTATTTCCTAGTCTAAACTACTGCCTAAAATGTTTCCAGCCTAAATCCCTCAAACGAGACTGCCTGCCATCTCGTAGAACATAGATTCCACTGCCTGCTGTGACATGGCCTATCTCCATGATTGGTGTCTTTGAGTGTGCGGCATTTCTTAGAATGTCTCCCTTGTGTCTAGGGGACACTGTAAATACAAACTCGTACTCTTCCCCGCCATTAAAGACTAGATCATCTGAATCTAATCCATAAGACAATGCAAAGTCCTCCAGGTCTTTAGGTGCGGGAATCCGCTCTATGATGAATCTGTTACTGCTCTGCCTTGACATCTCATTTAGCGTGGCAGACAACCCATCACTTGAGTCCATTGACGATGTAAAGTATCTCTGGTTCTTTACGCCAAAATCAAGCCTTGGTATTGGACTAGTTATGGTTTTGATGGCTTTTCTTACAAACGCCTCAGTACCCCTCCTCTTGCCTAAAAGCATGCCTAGTCCTGCAGACGTATATCCAAACGGTCCTGTTACAAATATCAGGTCTCCCTTCCTTGAACCACCTCTAGAGACTATCTTATCTCCTACTCCAAAGAGGCACACATTAAACACAGTCTCAAGACCCTGGTTTGTATCTCCTCCAAGAATTGTGACATCAAACTCTCTGCATGCTCTTTTAAATCCTGAGACAATCTCATTTACTTTGGAGCGCGAGACCCCCCTTGTCAAGTTGACTGAGATAATTCCATATCTGGGTCTGATGCCTTTTGCGGCAAAATCACTAACACATGCCACAATGCTCTTTCTTGCAGCATCTGATAATCTCATCCCTGGCGGAATATCTGTACTCTCTACTAGCGTGTCTGTCTTTGCCACGACTTTGATCTTGCCTAGACTCAGTACATCAACGTCCTCAGAGTGCTTTATGCCAAACCCCTTTTGAAATATCTTGATTATATCTGACTCATCTAACTCTCTCATAACTATCCCTCACAAGCTTGTGTGCATCTCGGATGATCTCTTTGCATCTCTGGCCGTCATTTGATTCTGCTGAAATCCTGATGACATGCTCTGTATTTGACTTTCTTATCAATACCCAGCTATTCTCATCTATGATACCTTTGACTCCGTCTAGTGTAACTATCTCAGAACAGTCCCTAGAAAACTTTGAGTGTACCTCGTCTATAACCATGCTGTGAAGAGACGAATCAACACCGACTCTCTCTCGTATCTGGCTATAGCCTTCCATATAGCTTACAACTTCTTCAAACTCTGGCGTTCCAAGCATGGATGCTATCAGGCCGCTTGTAAGAATTCCGTCTCTGCAGTAATTAAATTCTGGCAGAATAAATCCACCACTACTTCCCTCGCCTCCGGCTTGGGCATTATTTTTCAGCAAGAGTTCTATCACATTTGCTTCCCCTACCTTGGATCTGCTGACTGTTCCCCCCCTCTCCTTGATGAACCGCTCAACTGAAATACTTGAATCAATGCTCAGGACAAAATTTCTATAACCCATTTCTAGTGACTTTGCAACACCTAGTCCTAGTGTAACGTCTGGGGACTGTTTCTTTTGGTCTCTTACTACTACGAGCCGATCCCCGTCTAGGTCAAATGCAAACCCTGTCTTGTCTCTAGTTGATGCAACTAGTTCTGACAGACTGTCAGTTGTCGGGTCAGGGCCCCGGGTACACCCGGCCAAGCACTCATTTAGTACCTTTACTTTACATCCAGTCTCTGTTAGCAGTCTTGGTGCAAAGCCCCCGGCTGCGCCACCTCCAACATCGACTATTATCTCGGGACTAGCTTTGATATTGCCTATGATCTCTTTTGCATCATCAATGTATGCCGTTGACAGACCTGATACTCTCCCAACCCCTGACTCTGTATGCTGATGCTCCGTTATCTGTGCTAGCTCTTGCTCGTTTATCCCCCTGCCCTCGATGATAAATTTTAGCCCGTTCCATTCCAGTGGATTGTGCGATGCAGAAATTACCAGTCCTGCACCATATCTTCTTGCCTCCCTGAATACTATGGGTGTTGGAACAGTCTCTAAATCAAACACATCTATCCCGTTTTTCATCAGAGCCGCACACGCAGTCTCTTTTATCATCTGACCTGACAGCCTTGTGTCCATCCCAATGACACATTTATTGGATTTTATCAGTGATGAAAAATTGTTACAAAACTCTAGTACGTCCCTTAGACTGAGATCTTTGCCAAATATTCCCCTGATCCCAGAAATGGTCTTTTTCATCTAGCCCGTTTCTGAAAGACTTTTTATTAACTCTGATGAATTTATTCAAACGTGCCTTGGTAGCTCAGCCTGGTAGAGCGAACGCCTCGTAAGCGTTAGGTCGCGGGCTCGTATCCCGTTCAAGGCTCTCTTGTTCCTAAAAATGACCTGGGCGTCATCGATCATATCGTTGATTTTGGCATGAATTAGGTGACAAACTCGGCTGGGGGTTCTATACCTGATCTTTTTATTCTACCTCTACACACCATAAATGGTCAGGTTTCTTGACCATGGTCAGGATTCTTGACCAAAAGAAGGTATAAGAAAAATGAAAGGTTTCAAAACAAAAGATTCGTACAAAGCAATGTTCTACATACTAGAACATCCAAAGTTTACTGCAAGGGGTTTGAGCGATGAATTTGGATGGCCTTTTGGTGGCAAAGTTAGCGGGTTTGTAAATTGGTTAGAAGATTTAAAATTTGTAAGCAAAACCAACGAAACCAAAAAAGGTAAACCAAGATACGCATTATTCTCTAGGGCAGAACTAGTGCAATTCTACAGCCGGCATCGTGACTTGGAGAAAAAAATTATTCACACTTTTAGTGTTGCAGCTGACAGAGAAACTATAAAACAAATAATTGGTACAAACGGAGGAATTCTTTGTTTAACAACTGCACTAGAATTGTACGGGGATGACTATTTTAGAGATCCAACAATTCATGCTTATTTGGATGATCCAAAACTGCTAACAGCAATGGAGGAACAAATAGAAGGAAAAACCAAAGTACTTTTGTATGAATATGATCTTCCTGATGAAATTGAGGTAAAAAATAATCTTTCTGTCACCTCTCCTAACCGAACAATCATTGATTTATTTTGTTGTAATTTAGCATATGCCGCAGAACGGTTTATTCGAATAATGTGGTTATAATGAATTAGTGATTTCTATGATGAGGAATCAATAGTGGCTGGTTTTGATGAATTTAAAAAAAATTGTTGAAATTTTTGACAGAATTGAAAGCGCCACATCCTGCGATAATTGGCAGCTGGGCAGTATATGCATATGAACAAGATTTAGGATCAAGGGATATAGATATTGTAATGCCAAGTGAAAAAGACACTATTCAAGAATTATACAACAGGTATTTTCCAGGTTATAATTTTCATGTCAAAAAAAAAATCAGTCTACTTTTAGATTGTTGGGGGGAAAAAGTGCAAACTCTTCTCATGGTCAAACAGACATAATTATTGATGTGTTTTATGGTGATAAAAATTGGAAAGACTAAAGTGAATTTAGGACTTGGATTCGCTTGGAAATGGACTCTGGAATTCCAAGAAAAACGAAAAATAGATGATCTAGAAATTATTGTTCCAAAACGAAAACTCTTGCTAATTACTAAAATGATGGCAGCTATGGCCCTGGGCACCAAAGCAAACGATATTGAACCACATTACAGACTAGCTCCAAAAATATACAAAGATTACCAGGATGCTAGCTAGATTGACATTGGGGAAAATCCAGACTATGAATTTTATAAAGAATACTTGCTTGGGTCGGTACCCAACTTTTCGTCCCTAAACCAAAAGGGCTAGATCCAAGTAGCACTTTGCCAAGAACATCTACGAGACAATTATTTCAGATGTGTTCAAGAGAAACCAGCTAGTCATATTTATATAGAAACTTCTTGTACAAAAATCATGTCTTCAGAATTGATTCCAAAATCCGAACTTCCTGAATGGGGAGAAGAAGATGAGAGACATAGAAAGGAATTTGAAATCCGTAGGAGAACAGGCAAATTACATCTTGTAAGTGCTGAGCCCCCACGAGAGTTTGTAAACAGCTTTGTAAAATCAGCTTAAAGCTGGGTGCGACCTCATTTCTGTGCAATAGAGTATTTCCCAGCTAGGTTACCTCGGCTGTACCGTTTACAGATAAATTCCAATAAGCTGGGCAACATCTAGGCAAAGTTGCAGATTCATATTCCCAATCAATGCTCTCAAATATATCTAATCTAACTCTAGGGTCTCAATGTCCGTCTCTAGTTCTTTTCCTAGACCCTTCCACCACTGTCTTGTATGTTCTTCCAAATAAGCCCCTTCATCACTTGGTTGGAATTGTCCTTTATAGATCTGTCGATTTATCAACAGTTGATCAAGCCTTAAAACCCAGCTCTCCTTTTGATCTCTTGCTCATCTTCCTATAGATAATTATCAAGAGTGCCGCACCGGCACAGCCCCAAAACAGCTCAGAGAGCCCACTCTTTACCCCATATGGTTCTAGAACACCTACAAATCCTAGGGTCATTATTGCAACAAGGCCTAGTCCTATAACCTCTAAAATCTTTGCCATTTCCTATTGCTAACTGTAAAATCAAAAAGATATATGGTTTTGTAAGGCAGACATATTATGGACAAGTATCTGACCATACTTCTAATCTTTATGTTTGTAGGCATACCCATATCGTTTGTATCCCCGTCTACTGGAGAGCTAAGGGAGTACCCATTACTCGTTCTCTTTTACGGCTCTATTGCAGGAATAATAATAATAATTCTCTACAGCTCGTACAAGGAGAAAAATCAGCGACGAGCGGCAAACGCAAAGCGAAGATCTAAAAGATCATAGTTCTAGTCCAAATGATTCTGCAATGCTGGCAAAGTTTGCATAGGAATCAAGGTACTGCCTGCCCTTGGCAGTAATCACAAAGGTATTTTTCCCGTCAAATTCTATCTTGTTGATGAGTCCTGCACCTGTCAGATTATCCAAGAACTTTGAGAGTCTCGAGTGTGACAGATTTGCCTTTGTAAGAAGCGATGTAGTCTTTATGCCCTGCTGACCTGACTGTTCAGTGGCAACTAGCACATCTGCGACAATTTGCATACTAGTTCTATAAGACGCCATGTCTTACTTTGACTAGAACTATGATATAAGGGTAACACTTGCAGATCGAATTTAATGACCATACATCACTAGCTGGCATTCTATCTTCCGATCAGATAAATAAGCTCTACGCGGTTATATTTGTACGATGCCTCCACAGTCGCCAATTCCATGGTTTGATGAATTTGTAGGTGTTGCCTATCGGTATTATGATCTGAGGATGAACGTTGTTCCGTTATTTGCAGACAGAAAAGAGTCAGCCTCGCTCTGGTATGATATTGTACATCAGTGGATAGACCCCTTGATCAAAATTCGCTTTCTTGAGACTGGCGACAAGTACTGGTTTATCATGGGGTCTGACTCGCAGAGACCTGACACGAATCTGTCCTTCTTTAAAGAACTCTCAAAGTCAGAGAACTATGAGAGATTCAAAAAGGGTCATAGCGGGGAGGCATACCTTCGATTCGGCACATATGCAGAAAAATCACTCGGTGATGTAAAAAAGGATGCCGTGTGTAACTGCACTCATGAGGCAGAGGATCATGATGAGGGGGATGGCGACGTCTGTCTCTTTAACAAATGTAACTGCACAAAGTTCTCTAGCTTTCAGGTAAACCTGCTGAAAAAGAAAAAGACCGTAACTGACATTAAATTCCTAAAGGATGTAAAAAGTGATCCACTTGTCTGGAACTGCATTAATGCAAACAAGCTTGTCTGCGATTAAGTTCACTCCAAATCCTGGTTTATCCTTACATGTTCTCCAGGATAGTGTTCTCCGAGTTTCTTTGAATAACACCTGCCGCACATCATGCCCTCAATATCCCATTCTACCATCGGCTTGAAATGAAACTCTATGGTTCCACTACATACAACACATCTCTCTTTCTTACCCAAGGTGACTGTTGCTCCCTTTGATTGATATAAAAAACATTCTGGTACAGATTCTGTTGGCATCTTTGAGACCTGCTCAGACCTGAAATACAGATCTTGTTCAAAAAGACCTATACCTGAATCTTATTTGATTGATACATATCTGAAGTTTAATATATGATCTCATAATATAATGAGGTCAATGATGAAAACCGTGCCATTGCTATACTGCAATCTGATCAAAAAAATGATGAGGAAGCAAATATCAGCCGTGACACCTCACACCACCTTTTCTCTTTTCTGATTTATTAATTTTTAAGCTGAGTCAGGCATGAATCAACAAAGAACCTAAAAAGCACAACTCATGGGTAGAGAAAAACGGATATGCCAAACAGATAGACCCCTAGGTGTATTTTTAGTCAAGAGTCGTTAAACTGGCTCTTGACCTGATAAACACCTGTGGCAGTCTGTTTGGCATACCCATTCTTTTCAATCATTAATTGGGATTTTTGGGTTCTCTGTTGATTCATGCGGACACCTCAAAAATTATAAAGTGGGAGATGAGAGAATGCTCAGATCGTAACAAATTCATCATTGGCGCTCCCACGCCTATGACTTTTTTTTCTCAAGAAATAATATTACTGATATTGTTTATACACTTCTTGAAAGAATTGCGAAAAGACACGCTTTTTTCAAAACATTAGATGAGAGTTATTAAATTCATTTTTTCCAATCCTTAGAAGATCTATATTTCATGTCTATGTACCGATAACTTGACAGAACCGATTATTGATATGTGTTAAAAGGGTTATGAGGGGTTTTTGGAACAAGATCCATATTTCAGGCATGATTTTGAATCGGAATAAGATCTGTATCTATGAACTGCTGATTAGACAGAACCTGAAAAAACCATGTTAAATAATACCCGTTTATACCGTATACAGGGCAAGTCTGGTCAATGTAAACCTCCTGCAAGACTTTACTTGGCCGGGCTGCCTTATATGTCCGGGATTCAAAACAGCGAGTCGGCTAGTCTCTTTAGTGCCAAAACCTCGTCTTCTTCCTGCTTGATCTTTTTATCAAGTACCCTAAGCATCGAGTCATTCCATACATGATGGGAAAAAAAGTTGTGTTTTGTGTTTGCTAGCTCTATCTCGTCATCTACTACCGTATCTTCTAGGAACTTGGTTACTATTACATCTGCAATCTTTAAAATTCTGGTATTGAGCTTAAAGCTACGAAATATGGGCTCAAGCTTTCCCACATCTCCCTTGAAATCCCCCTTTGATTCAAGGATCTTTTTATGTAAAATTCTAAAGTACACTGCAACAAAGAACAGTGTGGCATATCTCTTTGTCTTGTGGCCTCCCTGCTTTCCATATTTTAGTGACTTTTTTGCAAACTCTTTGACTAGATACGGATACAGTATTATTCTATAGTCATCTTTTAAGTTGTCATTGAACACATCATCATACTTTCTACCTCTGGGAAGAAACTGGGCAGGAGAACTGTATGCTTCTGTAGGCCTCTGTTCAATCCCTGCAACTAGTGCCTGTATTGCATCTTTTGCAACAATGACCTTTTTGTGATTCTGTGGCAAATAATTGTTGTATATTGCATCTCCGACATATGCGCATTGTTTTGATTTGGTCTTTGTATCAAAGGAGCCTGCCTGAATCTCGTAAAAGTAACCACAGTTCCTTAGCTGCGACTTTATCGATTTGTGAAAATCCATTAGTGATACCAGGTCTTTTCCTCTGACGGAGTTTTGGGAATTTCTGTATTTTGTAATGTTGTTTTGTTCTTGCTCATCGTCGGCCTTGATTATCGTAACTGTCATGGAACCATCCATGTTCTTTGTTCTCTTTGAATGATCAAGAATAGCGTTTGATGTCTGTGCGCCATTGACAATCTGCGGGGCATAAAGTTCTATTCTGTTATCACCCAGCTCTGCAAAGTCACTGACTACGATAGTTATTCCGTTATTGTAAAAGAAGAACTTTGCTGGATTGTTATGCAGCGTGTCGCGCAATCCCTTGTTGACCGTAGTCTTAAACTGCATCCACTGTCTTATGTTTGACTCAAAGACATAGTCCCTGTTCTTGATTACAAATTCTGTGAGTTCACGCAGTTTTAGGATTCCTAAAATAGTGTTTTCATGTCTGAGCATTCTCTCTAGTTTTATCGATGATTTTTTGCCTGCCGCAGGCTTTTTTATCCTGTCCCACAACCTCTGAATTATCTTGGACTCGTCTATTATTTCTACTACATCATCGTCATAGTCCACCTTTTGGTCTGTCACATAGCAACACCTTATCTTGAGATTCTTTTCTTTGATCTTTGTAACTAGCTGTGCTAGTTCTGGCCTCATCTTTGTCACATCCCTTGCCAGCAGTCGCTTTGCATCTTCTTTGAACTTTGCAATCGCATCTAACGAGTGCGATGTTCCATATTTTGACTGGAACAGCCTTATTGTATCATCTGAAAAATCTACTGGGAGATAGGCATCAATTCCCAGGTCATTTGCCCCGTCTACGATCGCATCTGCGGCATCGTCTTCTGTAGCCTCAAAGACCCTTGTTAAAACCCACTGGAGAAAGTTGTTTCCCTTTTCAACCTTGTTTTCTGAATTTTCTGCATATTCGTGAATGCTCTTGCAAACATTCTCTGCAAATCCCTCTAGAGGCGGACTAGAGTTATTTTGGATTGTGTGGGCGCCTGGTATGTATTTTAACAGTCCGTTTTTCTGTGACAATTACGGCTTTTGATATGTTATATATTTAGAGGGTTTGGTAATTATGTAATAACTCTACAGGGAATATCTATTAAAATAACTGTCTTTGGAATACTAGCTCTGGTTATAGCTGTATTGATAGTGTCTCAGTCCGGCGATGTATCAGAGCCTGCACCTGTTGTACAAGGCGATGTGATAATGCCAACCAAGGTCTCCCGTCCCGGATGTGAAAAGACTGATGGGTGTTATGTTCCATCTGTAATTGTAGTTGGTTTAGGCGAGCAGGTGACGTGGGTTAATGAGGACTCTGCGTTTCACAGTGTCACGTCTGGCTTTTATGACAGCCCTACAGACCTCTTTGACAGTGGACACATGAATCCATCAGAGTCATACACGCTTGATTTTGATCAAGCAGGCACGTTTGATTATTTTTGTACCCTTCATCCTTGGATGCAAGGTCAGGTTATAGTGGAGTGAGGTACCAGAGGAAATACCCCCCCCTGTAAGGAGTCACTTTACGTTACCAGTATTTATGCAAGACACACATAATTCAGGTTTTATGTGTTTGGAGAATGAAATTTACCAAAGCTGTTTACAAATGTCTTGACTGTAAAAAGAGATTTTCACCAGGTTTTGATTTTGCGACATAGTAAGCATGTCATCACAGACGCATTGCAGTCATATTTAGGTGGTATACCCGTAAGCAAGAATGCAGCTAAGAATGAGATATCATGACATACCAACTATCTAGATACCATGGACGATGATTCCAGATATTTTAGGCCTAATCTAGTGTGGTATTACACCCAAGACAAAAAAACCGGCACAATACAGACCATGTCCTATCAGAGCAGACCAAGGGACAGGGTACCCTGAACCAGATTACACAGGTAGGGGGTGCCATATTTGATAGGATGCTGCTAAGATAAACCCTCCACTGTGTCTGGTTTGGCTGAAAATTATATCCATCATGGCCAGCTCAGATTGCACTATTTACATACAACAAGGCGTCTGGGCGCTGTTATGGGTAATCTAGGCACCTACAGTTTACACGCATTATCATTCTAAAGATCAGGCAAGGAGATGGGGGGGGGGGGGGGGGGGTTNNGAATGCGGTTCTCTTGGCATTACTTGTTGCAGTCATTATGATTCCGCTGGCAGGAACTGCCTTTGCTGCTACACTAACTGCCAGTATAACAGCCGTTAGCAACTATGTCTTCTTTAGTTGGGAACTTTTAGACGACGACGAAGGCAAATGGTCCTATTACGATATAGAGTATGGAATTACTGGAACTCTCCAGTCCGCAAATGGGCTCCATACCACTTCTACTTCTACTAATTACGACCGACAAAACGCCATAGAGTACGAGTTGTTAGTAGCTGCATACGATAGTGAAAATAACCTTATAGCTTCAACTACTAAATTCAAGACATTTTATGACCCACCTGTAGCCCCTGCCTTTCTTACTGCAGAAGCAGGTGACGGAGAGGCTACATTAACATGGGGTGCAGTCGGCAAGGGAACTAGTGGCTCTGATGTATTGAGGTATCGTGTAGAATGTGTCACCGGTAGTGATGCTCCTATAGTTAAAGACGTTGATGCCCCTACAATCTCCACCATTCTTCCCGGTCTTACAAATTATGTGGAATACGCTTGTACTGTAGCTGCGAATAACGTACATCCCGCACGTCAGGGTACAGGGCCAGGCCCTGATGCCACTACTACTGTGACTCCCCGTGAACCTGGTGGCGCAGCCGGTTCACCCAGTCCACCAACAAACCTAGAGGCAACAGCACTTGATGATGAATCGATCAGACTGAATTGGGGTGAACCTACATTTCAGGGCTCTTCTCCAATTATTAATTATGTCGTAAAGATCGGCACCACTTCAGGTAACCTTAATCTACTTCCTCTTGACATCCCAGGTTTGACTACTATTATTCGTGACTTGACTCCAGGTACTCCATACTACTTTGAAGTAGCTGCTGTAAACACTCAAGGTACGGGTCCATATTCTAACGAAGCATCTGCAAAAACTACATCTGCACCCGTTGCACCACTTCTATTTACACCAAACCCAATTGTGCGTGCAGTCGAACTAAGATGGGATCTATCTTCAGACGGCGGTGCTCCAATTACCAAATATGTTATAGAGTATCGTAACAGCGCTATTTCTGGTACTCCCGGTACTCCTGCTACTAGCTGGTTAACATTTAACAATAATGATGACCCTACTGCAAAAACTGCTACAATTCCAAACCTGACACCTGACGTGTCCTATGACTTTAGAGTAGCTGCTGAAAACTTTGTAGGTAAGGGTCCATATTCTAATGAGTTCTCTACAACTCCATATTTCGTACTACCTCCTCCTGTTGACCAACCAATCGGTCTTATAGCTACTCCCGGTGATAGTTCCGTTACACTAAGCTGGACTGCACCTCAAACCACAAATTTTGAATACTATAACTATGAATATCGTATTTTTGATAGTGCTGCTGCCTATGTTTCTTATCTCGGACCTAATAAAGGTGAACCTACTAGAGTTACTGTAGAAAACCTGGACAACGGTACAAAATACGAGTTCCGTGTTTACATAGAGGAGGCAGGTGACGCTGGCACTAGATCCATTCCTGCCAGCGCAATCCCTCGTCTTACACCTACACTAGACCAACCTACAGGATTTACCGCTACTCCAGGTAATGGCACCGTTACACTAAGCTGGACTCCACCTGCAGGTACAATTCTTGGATATACAATATCATATGATGATACCGAGACAGTTACAGTTACAGTAAGCAGATCATCAGAGTCAGCTGTTATACGTGGTTTGACAAACGACACTTCCTACACCTTTAGTATAGTTGCCCTGAATGTAGGAGGTAATGGTGCTGTAGCCACTGATACTACAACACCTACAGCTTCTGCAACATCTGCTACGCTTGTAGCACCAACTGACCTTGCTGCTATTACAGGTGATGGCACCGTTACACTAAGCTGGACTGCACCTGCAGGTTCAGTTACAGGCTATTATGTCGAGTCTCGTATCGATGATGGTATAGATTGGGGTAATGCTGGCGCATCTTCCACCACACTCCACTCTGCAGGTAATAATATCACTACTATTGTTGCTGGTCTGGACAATCGCCAAGCCTACCTGTTTAGGGTGTTTGCAGTCTCTGGTGTAACTATAAGTGAATTCTCTGCTGTTACATCTTCAACACCTGGCCAACCTGACCCTCCAACTGTTATTGCAACACCTTTCAACAGTAGCATCGTGCTAAGCGCGACTGCACCAAACCATACCGGCGGCTCTGCGATAACCGGTTATGCTGTAACGTATGATGGCGGGCCTGTTTCCGGTTCACTTGAGATCGGCCCCTCTGGATCTCGTATTATTAAGGAGCTAACAAACGGCCAAACCTATGAGATTTCGGTATCTACCAAAACTGCTATAGGTACCAGTGTTCCATTTGTGTTATCTTCAATACCAAAAAATGTTCCTACGAGTCCAACTCTGGTTGTAATCGTAGTAGCTGAAAATAGTAATATAGTCCCACTATTCTGGCTTCCACCTGGACCTACAGACCCCATTACTGAGGTTACGAAATATATTGTAGAGTATCGTAAAACCACAGATTCTGACTTTACTAAATTTACGGGTGACATAACTCCAACAGATGACGGTCTAACTGCCAGCCTTACACTAGAATGTGACGAGTCCTATATCTTTAGGATAGCTGCTGTAAACTCTGAAGGTCAGGGTTCATATTCTACCCCACAAACTGCAACCACTACAACTGCCGCCAACTGTGTTACTGTCCCGGGACCACCAATTATCACTAGCACAACTGTTACCTCTCACTCAATCACAATAGTGTGGGACGCACCTACAAGTACCGGTGGTGCTACAATTACTGATTATGTCGTAAGGTATGGCACTGAAGAGGGCAACCTTACATCCCATACTGATGACGGTGTCAGCGAAAAAGACAGGTCTGGTACTGCTTCCTCCCTAGAGCCTGGCACCCTATACTACGTTAGCGTGGAGGCAGTAAACTCTGAAGGTCCAGGCGTGCCAGCTACTATATCTGCAACCACAGATCCACTTGAACCCCTTGAACCCCTTGGACCACCAACTGCTCTCGATACAAGTATTGATTTTGCAACCAAATTACTAACTGTGTTTTGGAATGCACCGATACACACCGAAAACAAAGCCATCACTAAATATGCAGTAGAGTATAGAGTGAGCGGCACCACTAATTATGACCGTATTGAGATCACTACTGTTCGCACAACAAGCCATACAATTCTAGATGGAGTATTAACTTTGGGTTCATTGTACGATATACGGGTAGGTGTCCAAACTGATGGCAATTATATATACGCAGAATCTGTGCCTAGACTATTTGTTGTCCCGCCTGGCATACCTGTCAGCATTGATGTAGAACCAGGTGACAGACAGATAACAGTAACATGGACTAAACCTACAGATAACGGCGGTGTTACCATTACTGGTTATCGTATACAATGCACTAATCTTGCCTTTCCTATAGGGCCTCAATTTGTTGGCGTCGTCGATCCATTAAGCGCTACTATTAAGGGTCTTGCAAATGATACCGAGTACATTTGTAGTGTACGTGCCACCAATCTTTCTAATATACGTTTAGGACATGGTCCGGCTCTTGATAGCGTTCCTGTAACTCCCATAGGAGCACCTAACAAACCAGTCCTGAAAGCAACAGCTGGAGACGGCGAGGTCGAACTAACATGGCTTGAACCTGTCACAAACGGATCTACAATATCAGGTTATGTAATACAATCACGTATCGGTTCAGTAGACTTTGCCACCCTTGCAAGTCCCCTATCTACTGACAGGTCATACACTCACACCTCCCTGACAAACGATGTGACATACGATTATCAAATCCAAGCTACAAGCGATGTAGGCGACAGTGAATATTCTGATGTTATATCTGCAACACCTACTTCTGGCGGCAGTACATCATCTGCAACTGCCCCCGATGCTCCTACTATCACTGACACAACAGCTACCCATAACTCTGTCACATTAACATGGACTACACCTTATGACGGCGGTAGCGATATTCGTTCTTATAGCATAAATTATGGCATAGACAATAGGTTTAGCCATACATTGTCTCAGACTGCTAGCCTAGGTACATCTATTGATATTATTAGTCTGATTCCTGATACCATCTACCGCTTTAGAGTAGCTGCTACAAACGATATAGATACCAGCAATTATTCTACGTCAACAAATGTACAAACTTTACCATCTCCTGATCCCGTGTTACCTACCCTAGACCCTCCATATGACGTCAAAGTAATTAGTGATTCTGCGAACTCACTTTATGTGATTTGGACTGAACCTGCAGAGACCGCAGGTGGTACCATCACTGCATATCAGGTACAATATAGAGAACGTGATTCTAATGACGATTACACATCTGTGAGTGCAGGCGTCGCATCAACTTTTGATATTGACGGATTGACAAATGGTCAAACGTATGA
>DAXZ01000003.1:0-2533 GCA_002506665.1 Nitrosopumilus sp. UBA526
TGGCGGCAAAAATAAACCAATAAAAACAATTGGTTATTTGCGTGGTATTATTTTACCACACCTAACATTCCAAGGATTAAGAGGCCCCGTCTTTGCAGAGTATCATGCTCAACAAGGCGGCACGAGTATACTTGCCATATTCTGCCTGCTTGAAATATTTGGCATTTTTGGTTCTATCAACATCAGCTGCAATCTCATCAATCCTTGGGAGGGGATGCAGTATTATCGAGTCGTCTTTCATCCGTTTTAGCATGTCTAGTCCTACGACATAGCTCCCCCTGACCTTTAGGTATTCCTCCTCGTCGGGGAACCTTTCTTTTTGTATTCTTGTTACATACAAAACATCAAGATCGTCTAGATGTTCTTCAATGTCAACAGTCTCAACAAAGTCCAGTTTCTTTTTGATCTCATAAGTCGAGTCAGGCCTTATCCTCAGTGATTCTGGAGATATTAGTCTGACATCAACGTCATAGTTTCCCAGTCCGTACAGCAGGGAATAGACTGTCCGTCCGTACTTTAGATCGCCTACGATTCCAATCTTTAGACCGTCAATCTTCTTCTTCTCCTTCTTGATTGTAAACAGGTCTTGGATTGCCTGGGTTGGGTGCTCTTCTGTGCCACTGCCGGCATTGATTACCGGTCTATCAGAGATCTCAGCTGCAAACCTACTAGAGCCGTCTAGGGGATGACGCAAGACCATAACATCAGAGTAGATGGACATCATTTTTACAGTGTCAGCAAGGCTCTCGCCTTTCTGAGTTGAAGAATAAGAGATATCAGAGATTCCAAGTGAGTTGCCGCCTACAGACGCCATTGCCGAATCAAAGCTTAGTCTAGTCCGTGTGCTTGGCTCATAAAAGAGATACCCCAGTGTCTTGCCCCTGCAAAGCTCCCGTCTGTCAGATGGGTCTAGCTGCATAATTTTATCTGTAGATGCAAAGATCGTCTCAAGTTGGCTCTTGTCATAGTCCTTGATTGAGATGATATCTTTGCAGTAGAACTCGTTCACTCTTTCAATAATATATACAGGTGACTATAAAGTATTTCAATGGAACAGTCTGACCTCATGGTTCGACGGATAAAGGAAGGCACCGTAATTGACCACATAGACGAGGGCAGGGGACTCCAGATACTTTCTGCACTAAGGATTGATGGTGGTGATGGAGGACTGATCACCATAGCCCTGAATGTCCCAAGTGCAAAGTTCAAAAAGAAAGACATCATCAAGGTAGAAAACAGGTTCCTAAAAGACGATGACACAAACAAGCTAGCAGTCATAGCTCCCAAGGCCACAATAAACATGATAAGAGAGTACAAGCTTGTCGAGAAGCGAAGGGTATCACTGCCCAACGAGATTGACAGGATCTTTAGGTGCTCAAACCCCGACTGCATTACAAACAGTACAGAGCACATAGAGTCAGTAATGGATGTGATTGACAGGGAGGGAAGAATTCTCAGGTGCAGGTACTGCTCAAGGGTTTTAGATGTAGACAGGCTGAAATATAATTAAATAAAAAACCCTCAAGTGATATCTAGACTATTGTCCAAGGATGATAAACATCATTACAATGCCATAGATGGCAATTGATTCTACCATGCCTACAAAGATGAATACCTTTGACTGCAAGGCCGGATTCTCACTGATGACTGCAAGTCCTGCTGCACCTACCTGACCAAGACCTATGCCTGCTCCACCGGCTGCAATTCCAAATGCTAGACCTGCACCCAAGAGTTTCATAGAGTCACCGGAATCACTTTGGGCATATGCAACTCCGGTCGAACCCAGAATCAAGATTGCTGATGCCATCAAAAGTAACATGACTATAATTCTCATTTACGATCAGGCTCTATGATGTCCATATTTAAATCATGATAAGATATTTTCAGATTCTATCCAAGGTCTTTTTTTTAAATGACGTCAGTTCATCCCGGATAGACTTTGTAAAATTCTCATAGTCTACAACGAGTTCCCTCTTTGAATCCTCTAGCATCTTTCTTATCTCTTCTCTTGCCATTACTTTCTACTCTCCATCTTTGCCTTTACTTTTTTTAACTTTGCGAATTCCTCTCTTTCTCGCTCCTCAAGCGTTGCAAGGATAAATCGGATCTTTTCTTTGTACTGCGGAATGATGATGTTCTCAAGGGCATTTAGGAGTTTTTGGGTCTTTTCTAATGCCTTTGCAAGGCTAAAGATAGAGTTCTCATACTCGGCCGCCTTGCAGATCTTGGGCATCAGTTCCTTGATCTGTTTTGCCGCCCTGTCAATAGAAGAGTTTGTATCTGCAAAACCATAAGGCATTGATTTTGTGTCCTTTTCTGTCACAGTTAATGCCGGAATCTTTACATCAACAACCCGTCTTATATGAACATCTACTTCCATCACAGGCGGAGTAGACTCTGCGACAGAGTCAACCGTGTTGGTGCCTAGTGCTAGATATGCCTCATTGACTGATTTGTAGATGTCTTGTAGCGGATCCCAGATTCCGCCCCTTGCCTGTGATGCCTCTTGAATCATCTCCTCAATGTTTTTCAG
>DAXZ01000003.1:2634-2849 GCA_002506665.1 Nitrosopumilus sp. UBA526
TGGTCTATGTATTTGTCTTTGATCTTTGTAATCTCGTTTCTTGGCAGCTTGGAGACAAGCTTCCATAAAATTCCAAGTGTCTCCTCGATAGTTCTGTTCTCATCTGTTGCCTGTGAGAGAAACTCTTGCTCAAAGACATCGCCTATGTCCATGTATTTTAGATCAATCTCAGTCAGACCTGCCTTGCCGACTATGCCTGCAAGTGCCCTGACTTC
>DAXZ01000003.1:2941-5233 GCA_002506665.1 Nitrosopumilus sp. UBA526
CCCTGTCTGAACAGATCCCGTCCTAGTACCACCTGGCCTTCTGTTATGTAACCTGTAAGATCAGGTATAGGATGTGTAATATCATCAGATGGCATTGAGAGAATCGGAACCTGTGTGACGCTTCCTTTGCGTCCTTGAAGTTTTCCCGCCCTCTCGTATATTGTTGAGAGGTCTGTGTAGAGATAGCCCGGATAGCCCTTTCTTCCTGGAACTTCCTCTCTTGCCGCACTGATCTCCCTTAGCGCCTCTGCATAGTTTGTCATGTCAGTTAGAATTACCAGTACATGCATGCCTAGCTCAAATGCCAGATATTCTGCCACGGTCAATGCCACACGTGGAGTGATAATTCTCTCGATTGCCGGATCATCTGCCGTGTTTAGAAACAGGACACTTCGCTTTAGTGCGCCAGACTCTTCAAGACTTCGTTTGAAATATTCTGCCTCACTATACTGCACGCCGATTGCTGCAAACACCACTGCAAAGTCATCCGTAGTACCAACAACGCTTGCCTGTCTTGCAATCTGTGCTGCAACTAGATTGTGAGACATGCCAGAGCCAGAGAAGATTGGAAGTTTTTGTCCCCTAACAAGAGTGATCATTCCATCAATCACAGATATGCCTGTTTGGATAAAGTCCTTTGGATACTCGCGTTGCTCTGGGTTCATTGGTTCTCCGTTAATGTCAATAAATTTATCAGCAATTGGATCTGGCAGTCCGTCCTTTGGCCTCCCTAGCCCATCAAATACTCTTCCGAGCACTTCTTTTGATACGGGCATCTCCATGACCTTGCCTACAAATTTTGCGTTGGTTCCAGAGATGGATAGTCCTGTTGTGCCCTCAAAGACCTGTACGATTGCCTTGCCGTTTCCTACCTCTAAAACTTTGCCGAGTCTTCTCTCCCCGTCAGATGTTCCGATCTCTACTAGCTCATCAAAGGCGGCGTTGTCGACATCATCTACGACAACTAGCGGTCCTTTGATCTCAGCAATCTTGCTGTACTGGACACCCCCCTGAGTAGTCAATTTGATACCTTGACTCCCGTAATTGATTTGAATTGGTCTTGCATATCAGATTCTAGCTGGTCAAGTTTTGGCATCTCGTCGTCTTTGATGTCCATTCTTGCCTTGAGCAGGCGGGTAACTATATCTAATTTACGAATATCAGACAGTGACACATCTTCTTTGAGTGCCTGCTGTCCTTTCTTGTAAAAGCCTACTAGTAGCTTTAACAGCTTGTATTGTTTCTCTGGACTACAATATGTATCAACATCATCAAACGAGTTTTGTTGTAACATACCAATCTTTATCATCCTTGCAACTTCTAGAATCAGTTTCTCCTCGTCTGGCAGTGCTTCAGGACCCAAGAGCCTGACAATCTCCTTGAGTGTGTCTTCTCTTTGCAAGATACTATACGCCTCACTTCTAAGGCTCAGCCAGTCCTCGTTGATGTTTTTGCTCCACCACTTTGCAATGTCTGCAAGATAGCCAGAGTAGCTGTTCATCCAGTTAATTGACGGGTAATGTCTAGAGTATGCAAGCTTTGCATCGAGTGCCCAAAAAGTTTTGATAAATCTCATAGTGTGTGTTGTGACCGGCTCTGTAAAGTCACCGCCAGATGGAGATACTGCGCCTATCAGAGTTACCGAACCATCACGATCAGGGCTCCCTAGTGCTCTGACACGGCCTGCCCTTTCATAAAACTCTGCCAGTCTAGATGCAAGATATGATGGATATCCTTCTTCTGCAGGCATCTCCTCTAGTCTGCCACTCATCTCTCGGAGTGCTTCGGCCCATCTGCTTGTCGAGTCTGCCACAAGTACAACGTCCTTGCCCATGTCTCTGTAATATTCTGCAATAGTAACGCCGGTGTAGATGCTTGCTTCTCTTGCTGCAACAGGCATATTACTTGTGTTTGCAACAAGGACGGTTCTGTCCATCAGTGGTTTTCCACTACGTGGATCTTTGAGATGTGGGAATTCAATTAGTACTTCGGTCATCTCGTTTCCTCGCTCACCACAGCCGATGTAGACGACTACCTGGGAATCGGCCCACTTTGCAATCTGGTGTAATGTTACGGTCTTGCCTGTCCCAAACGCGCCTGGAATTGAGCCTGTTCCCCCCTTTGCAATGGGAAAGAACGTGTCTATAACACGCTGTCCGGTCAAGAGTGGTATTGTCGGATCATGTCTCTTGTGGTATGGACGTGGTTTTCTTACAGGCCATTTATGATACATCTTTAGGGGAGATGTTTGCCCGTCTCTCTCAACAGAAGCCAGAACTGTTTCGAGATCAT
>DAXZ01000003.1:5305-8530 GCA_002506665.1 Nitrosopumilus sp. UBA526
GTTCCGATAATGTTTCCTGCAGAGACCTCATCGCCGTTACGTACAGTTGGAACAAAGTGATACTGTTTTGTCATGTCTACAGCAGTAGTTGTAATGCCACGTCCTATGAAAGAGCCTGATGCCTTTGATAGTTCTCTTAGCGGTCTTTGGATTCCGTCATAGAGTTGCCCGATAATTCCAGGACCAAGCAATACGCTGAGCGGGTTTCCTGTACCAATGACTGGCTCGCCGGGCTTTAGACCACTTGTTGACTCGTATACCTGAATAAATGCCACATCACCAGTCAGTCTGATAACCTCGCCGACTAGTTTCGAGTCTCCCACAGTTACAGTCTCATACATTTTTGCATCAGACATGCCGTCTGCCCTTACGGCAGGTCCACTTACCCAAACAATTCTGCCCCGAGCTGCCATTTTAGCTTCCCACTCCGAATTTTGCTGCAATTTCTTTCCTTAATAAAGGCTTGAGACGTTCAATTCTTGAATCAATTGTATTGTCAAATGTCATTGTACCGTCCTTTGATTTTGCCTTGATTCCTCCAAGACAGTCAACTGTTTCTGAGGATGCCTTGGCCCCTGAGAACTTGGATATTAGAGACTTTGCTATATCGCTGTCCTTTGCATTTGTAGAGATTATGATCTCATTGGTACCCAAGATCTGGACTGCCTCTTTTATCAGAATTTTGATGAGGTTTGAATAGTCATCACCGCGATCAGTTTCTGCTATTTTTTTCAGTGCAGATGAGAATACCCTGTCAACTGCAGCTTCTAACACTACAAGTTGTTTGTTTCGTGTCTTTATGTCTGAACTTCCTGTGATCTGTTTTTCGAGCTTGTCGGCTTCTTTTCTACCATCAGAGATAATTCTGTCGTATTCACTCTCCAACATAGGAATGGAATCATCTAGATTTTGTTGCGAGTCATCTAGTCCGGATTTAATATTTGAGAGAATATTCTTTTCAGTATTTTGTAGAATTTTATCAATTGTACTTTCTAATGCCAAATTAGGTGTCAATGGGTGCCGTTGAGCCATAATGGATTTTAATGTTTGGAAAAGAAATTAGAAATAATTGGAGAATAATCAGAAAGATATTAAACACAATGCAGATACCCAAAATTTGTCTTGGGAATAGCTGATCTAAAACTGGGAACCATAATTTTGCCAAGAAGTGAATCTCCAAAAGCAATCTCAAGACTAACAGAATTTGAGTGGTACCACAAGATCGATTCTGCCAGTGACCTAGTCACCCCTGAGATCGATGATCTGTTGCTAAAAGCACAGCAGACATTCCAGTCCATTGATGATGTCGTCAAGGGAATGGGAATTCCACTAACTGTAGGGATTATGGAGATCTTGTTCAAGGGTACCATAATCAAAAAGAAAGACTTTGAGATAGAGGAGATAGAGGAGATGGTAAATCATCTAGGTGTCAAAGCCCCCGCCATCATTGAGAGGCCTGCAAAGCTGCTAGAAGAGGCAGCAGCTGTTAGAGCATCCATTGAGGAGTACAGATCACTTGCAGATACCCTCAAAGTGATCAGAAAGGTAAAGATGAATCTCTCCGGATTTGGTCAGATGAGATACTTTTTTGTAAATCTCTTTGTGATTAATTCTGCGGATTTTGATGAGATCAGCCGCTCCCTTGAGGACATTACAATTTACAAGTATGATTTGGAGAACAAGGAGAGGTCTGCAGTACTAGTGATTTCAGGTACCAATGATTCAGAAAGAATTCTCAAGGTCTTGCGAAGTTTCAATTCTAGCACATTTAGAATTCCAGAGGGTTTTGCTCAGATTCCCAGCGAGGCATATGAACTAGCAGAATCCAAGATCAAGGAGATGTCAGCCAAGCAGTCATCAATCAAAAAAGAGCTGGCAACGATAGCAAAAAAGGCCAGACGTGATATTTTATCACTGCATGAAAAGGCGCTAGTTGCAAAGGATGTTTTAGAGACCATGAGAAAGCCTGGTGGGACTAGACACTTTGCGGTGATTCAGGGGTTTATTCCAAAAAAGATGCAAGCAAAATTTGCAGATTCGACAAAACAGTGGATGTCAGTTGTTGAGGACGTTACAGATCCCAAACTAAAAGAAGAGATGCCAACCTTGTTTGACAATAAACGATTCGTTAGGACTTTTGAGGTAATCACAAAGAGCCAAGGAATTCCAAAGGCAGGGGAACCAGATCCAACTCCGATGATTGCACTAATGTGGCCAATCTTCTATGGACTGATGTTTGCAGATATGGGTCACGGGTTATTACTAATGGCGTTGGGTTTATTGTTCAAGTTTAAGGGACAAGGCGAGCTATCTAGATGGGGAACACTCATTGCCATATCTGGTGCCTCAGCAGCTATTGCCGGCGTGGCCGCAGGTGAGGCGTTTGGATTCCATCTTGATCACCTGGGTCCGTTTGAGGGATTGTTAGAGGAGGGTGGGGCGCTATATCAGGTTAGCTGGATAGTCGGAGTCCTCAGTGTTGCTGAATTAACCTTTGAGCAGGTGATCAATATTCTCAAGGTTTCGTTGTTTATCGGCATTGTACATCTAGTTTGGGCAATGACTCTGCGTGTAATCAGGCAGTTAAAGGAAGGACATAGGATGGTGGTATTTACAGAATCAATTCCAAACATTACGCTTTATGGCGGGATTGTAGTAATCATGATGTGTGCAATCGGTTCACAGTATGATGTCATTAACATGTATTCCAGAGTACACACAGAAGCTGTTCCTTGGGTAACCATGTTCTTGGGAGACTGGGCAGAGGTTTGGATTATTACAAGAATTTCAATAGTCATTATAATTGCGTCTATGATCATCATGATGGTAGGCGGGGTCATGCATGCAAAGAAACATCCCGAAGACGGGGCAGATCCTGCAAGTGTCATCATGGAGGTTTTGTTAGGCAAGACAGTGGAGAGCCTAGCTCACACAATCAGCTATGCCCGAATTGGAATCATGTTGCTTGTACATGCGGCTTTGTTGTTGACGGTAAATAATGCGTTTACAGCTCTAGGAGGTATTGAATCAGGTGCTGCAATAGTTATGATCATTGGAGGTAATTTGGGAATCATGATGATCGAAGGACTGATTGTGTATATCCAGTCCCTCAGATTACATCTGTACGAGTTCTTTACAAAGTGGTACGTAGGTGGCGCACAGCCGTTTAGACAGATTAGACCAGAGATGATTTACAACCAATTTGTTTGGAAGAAGAGATAGTTA
>DAXZ01000003.1:8654-14520 GCA_002506665.1 Nitrosopumilus sp. UBA526
TATCTTTCCACTGGCAGGTCTAGTCTGTTTCCCCATTCACCCCAAGACCCGAGGTATACCCGGACATTTTTGAATCCTAGTTTCTTTAAAACCAAGAACGTATTGGCGGCCCGATATGCCCCTTGGCAATAAGTAATGATCTCAGAGTCTTTTGGGATGTCATATATCTGAGATAACTCGTCATCATTTTTCAAAGTGCCATCTTTGGTAATATTCTCGTTCCAGTCAATGTGAATAGAGTTTGGAATATGACCAGACTGTGCAGCTCTGATCATACTTCCGTCATATTCCGCTCTAGAGCGTGCATCAATAATTTTCAGCCTGGATAAATTATCTAGAACATATTCAAATCCAGAGATAATCTCAGAGTTTATCTGCCCTGAGAACTTGGATGGTTTGAAACCGTTTGGTTTTGTTTCTAGTGCAAGGTTCTCTTTGTTCCATTTCGTAATTCCACCATCCAACATCCAGACATTTTGATGTGACAGATACATCAGCATCCAGACTCCTCTTGCGGCAAGCATGCCAGAGACCGAGTCATAGAACACAACCTTGCTTTTTGCAGTTACCCCAAGAGATGACATGAGGGTTCTGGCCTGGCAGTCAAAGTGTTCAATTCCATCCCTTGTTGTATCAATCCAATGAAATGCAAATAAATCAAGATGTACCGCACCTGGAATATGGCCTTGAGAATATTCCTTGAAAGAGCGGGTGTCAGCTAGTATGATATCAGAGTCATGTAATATGGAATCAAGCTTGGTTGTAGATATCAACATGATTTAGATGAGAGTACCAACCCTAAATTTATTTTGGATTTTAAAGAAAAAGAAGAAAAAGGTGTTGGGGGATTGTTTCTATTCGTTAACGTATGCTCTTTCGCCATGCTGTGCCAAATCAATGCCGATCTCCTCTTCTTTAGGAGTGACTCTGATTCCGCCAGGCCATACAACGTCCATTACTTTGAGGATTACAATCGTAACACCAAAGGCATAGCCTACTGATATTCCAGCACCGATGATGCTGATTGCTTGCTGTTCCATTCCCTCTGGAGTACCAGTCCATGCTCCGATACCGTCTCCGGTATCCCAAACATGTGGACTAGCTAGTGTACCAGTTAGGATTGCACCTGTAAGACCGCCTATTCCATGTACTCCCCATACATCTAGTGCGTCGTCCCACTTTCGTGCACTCTTGAATGCAATTGCTGCATAACAGAGTGTACCAGCAGCAATACCGATTATAATCGCAGCCATTGGACCTACCCAACCAGAGGCGGGTGTGATTGCTACCAATCCTGCTACTGCTCCTGATGCGGCTCCTACGATACTTGGTTTTCCTGTATGTGCCCAAGACATGAGCACCCAAGTGATTACAGCCATACCAGTTGCGGTATTTGTAACAGTCCATGCGCTGACGGTAATGCCGTCTACCATAACTTCACTTCCTGCGTTGAAACCAAACCATCCAAACCAGAGTATTCCTGCGCCGAGGACTACTAGCGGGATGTTGTGTGGTTCCATTGGCACTTTGCCATATCCAAGTCTTCTACCAAGGACTAGGGCTCCTGCCAACGCAGCGAATCCTGAAGATATGTGTACTACAGTACCACCTGCAAAGTCAAGTGCATACGATGGTGATAGGTTCGGATCGAGGTCAATTGAACCTCCTCCGATGTAGCCTCCTCCCCAGACCCAGTGTGCTATTGGGTCATAGACGAAGGTTCCCCACAAGAGTACGAATACGATCAATGCGCTGAATTTGATTCTGTCAATCAGACCACCAATAATTAAAACTGGTGTGATGATTGCGAAGGTGGCTTGGAACATTGCAAAGAGTTGATGAGGCACTGTGCCCGGCCAACCTTGACTGCAATAGTCACCATCCACCAATGCATTCATCTGGTAAGCTGCAGACCATGTATCAGCACACGGACCTACCTCGCCAAGAGGTGCCCATGCTGAGACTTGATTAAAGCCAACATAGTCTAGATTACCCATGAACAAGTTTGCGTCAGAATCAACTGCGCCAAATGCTAGTGAGTATCCCCATAGAACCCATTGTACAGACATTAGACCCATTACAATCAGGGTCATGCCAAGTACATTGACGACATTCTTTGATCTGGCTAATCCGCCATAAAAGAAGCCGACTCCGGGAGACATGAAGAGTACCAATGATGTTGCTGTTAGCATCCATGCTGTGTCACCTGTATCTATTTTACAGGGTAGCATGGCGCCGTCGCCGTCATCGTACCAACATTCGTTAGGGTTGCCAGTGTAAATTCCACTGGTTCCTTCAACGTATCCGCCCATACCATCTTCAACACTTTGTGCATATGCCTGAGACAATGCACTAGTTGCTGTGATAGATACTGCGGCTACAAGTAATAGAGCATACTTGTAGTTCCTAGAATTCATTAAATTAATCGAAATTGAAAATTATTTAAGCGTTGGAAATTGAAAAATGTGTAAAAAAGTAAATTATTATATTCAAGTATATTCAGATAATAACATAGAAGATGAATATTATGATAATGGTGAGCAGATGAGGGGCAAATCAGGTACAAAACTAGCAATCTTTGATACATTTAAGACAAAAGGCAGTGATCTTACAGGAGAGGCAAATAGACAGAGGGCAATTATTGCCATACTGGGAAGCAATGCAAATCCCGCAGAAAAGACAAGGACTGGGATCTCCCAAAAAATTGCAAAGAGACATGATATTGCTTGGAAAAATATCTATTCTGGAATATTTCGGGATCTTGATGAGATCCTGCTTCCAATGGGAATAGCCGAGGAGAACGGTAGACTTCCTCTAAAACGTGGCCCAAAGGCCCTCCAAGAGATAGGCATTCCCTACTATCATCTGACAAAGAAGGGAATGCTAGTAGCACTTGCAATCAGCGAGTGTAAAAATAGAGAGGAACTCATGACAGAGTTCTTTGCTCAGGCCGATGCAGACGAGAAGGAGTTTGAGAAAGTTCTCTTTGGTCTTGTAGACAAAAGTCCCGTCTTTACATACTCGATATTCCAGAGATACGTCAAGGCTTTCTGTGAGGACAAGATAGAGGAGTTGCTTCCCTTTGACCTCTCAAAACTGCACGATATCGCCGACGAGTCATTGGTGATTCAAAAGGAGATTCTCATGACCTTTGCAGAACTCTCAGAACAGGAGAGAGCAGAAACCATCGCGTTTTTGGACAAGATTGCATCAGACTGACAAACATTAAAATCAGTTGCCTAAAGGAGATTAATCTAGATGGGTGGCTCTAAGAATGTCTATGCTTCAGTAAAAGCATACAGCAAACGGGGCAAGTTACTTGCAAGGTCTGATTTTCAAACGCTTGCCGAATCAAGAGACCTCGAAGAACTGATGACTAGAATCAAAAATACCGTATATGGAGAGGCAGTAGCAGATATACAAAAACCATACTCATCACAGAACATCGAGTCGGCCCTTAGAAGCAGGTTGGCAGATATCCATTATTCCATTGCAAAGACGTCAGGTAATTCTAGCGTCTTGGATGCATACTATATGAAGTTCATCGTATCAAATCTAAAGTTAATACTAAAAGGCAAGATTCTAGGAAAGCCACAAGAAGAGATCGAGTCTCATCTAAACCTTCACGCCGAAGAGCTGATCAGACAGAGGGACATAGTCATCAAGGCACTAGTTGCAAAGGACTTTGAGGAGGCGGTAGCGAGTTTGAGCTCGGCACAGTTTGCCGACGAGATAACAAAGGCCGCAGCACTATACAACGAAAAGAAGAACCTTCAGATCTTTGATACATATTTTGACAAGATTTTGTTCCAGCATCTAGCCGGCGCGATGAAGAACTATGACAAAGAGGCGACAAAACTAGTCTCGATGGATATTGACTTTTACAATATTCTAAGTATAATCAGAGCAAAGTTCTGGGGACTCGGAGAAGAGCAGATTCAGGATTTGGTCATCAGTACTAGTCCCCCTGCAAGAGAACTGCTTGGAAGAATGATGGCAGCAGCTACGGTAAGGGATGCATTTGGTGAGCTGTCAGGTACAAAATACAAGGATCTGGTTCCCCAAGTTGAAGGTGAGATAGATGCAATTGCAGAGTTTGAGAGGAACTTTGAGCTTGCAATATACAGCTCGTCTCTTAGATCATTTACAAAGATGTTTAGCTTTGCAACAATTATCGGAATTACAAAGTTGACTGCCTTTGAGGTCAGAAATCTGTCAGCCGTTGCTTTTGCTGTTGAGCAAGAGATACCTACTGAGACTACAATGTCAAGGCTGATCTTAGAAGAATGACATCAAAGTTTTCAGGAATATCATCTGAACTCCTAGTCAGATTTATCTGGGTCAGTTCGTTTCTGGCCATGATCTTTGCCCTGCCCCCCCTGGCTGTATTTCTAGGAATCTATTATCTTACCGGGGAGCTTCTCATCGGGGCAGTCTTGGGCTTTGGACTGCATTTTGTCATACTGGCCTTTTCTGGAAGAATCTCAAAGGTTATCACCAAACTTGTGAGCTAGATAATATAAGGCAAATAGCGAGAGAATAACCATGATGGGAGACAGAGATTTTCAGAGCGTTGTGCAAGATGCAATAAGTTCCATCAGAAAAGAGATTGAGATTGATATAGACCCGGCAGACCTTCAGACCGTTCATCTTCACGAGGTCGTGCAGTGTCTGAGACGCTCATACTATGACAGGATTGACCCACAGGAAAAAGAGAGGAGGGGGTTTAGCAGTCTTCTTGCAGGACTGCTCAAGAAACTGCAACAGGGGGGCGAGCCAAAAGAGTTTGTCATCGAGGACATCAAACTCCATGGCCAGGCAGACATGATAGTTGATGATTCTGTTTTAGTGTTTAGAGGTACCACTGAAGAGTTGGAGAGTCCACGCGCAGATGATGTTCTATATCTCAATGCATGTCTGTGGATTTATGACAAGACAGACGGAGTTGTTGTTTACATTACATGTGACAAGAGAGAGATAATGTTTTCAATATCACGTAACAAAAAGATGTTCGAGGAGATCATCAGAAGGGTAAGGGTTCTAAATGATCTTCTCAAGGAACAAAAGACCCCCATCCTAGAGCCGTCTGTCGAGTGCTCAGAATGTCAGTACTATGAGAGATGTTTCATGAAGAGAAAGAACGCCAAACAGCTTGAACTAGCAGATATGCTAGGACTGGGCAAAAAGAAAGACTAGTGAAAAATTAGAAAAATGTTGTAAGGAAATAATTTTGTTTAATCCAGTGGTTCTGGATGTCCTTTACCACGAAGAGCGAAACACACTACTGCTAGTGCAATTGCAACTCCTGCTGCCGCGCCAAATGCGGCCATGCCTGCTTCTGCCATTTGATAAAAAATAATGAAACGATCTTTTATAACTTTGCCAATATTTTATCTTTAAAAACAAACTATCATAATTTTAAGATTTTATGATACTATTTGGTAAATTCAAAGGCAAGCTCGTTCTCCTGACCGCTAGTCATTGAACTTAGGTTGTAAAAGACATTGCCGGAGACTCGCCAAGAGGCAGTATCGTCTTCAAATGCAGTCCACAATTTAGGTGTGTTTCCAGAGTTCTTGAGTACTACAGAGTCCCGAAGAATTATCGAGTTGTTTCCAAGAAGGGTATAGTAGTTTGAACCAAACTCTAACATTCCTGTAGGTCTACTACCTATCTCACCGCCGGCTATCTGCTCGGTATCAGAGTAACCGGTCTCATAGAGTCGATAGTCCATGGTCTGAACTATTAGTGAACGGTCATTTGGATTTGTGAGTTTGAATTCCAGTTCTATGGTAGCTGCTCTTGCCGATACTCGGGATACTGATATGTCTTCTAGTTCAATCTCAAGGGGGTTTGCCTGTGATGG
>DAXZ01000003.1:14565-18832 GCA_002506665.1 Nitrosopumilus sp. UBA526
ATTGCGGCAAGTGCTGCTACTGCAACACCGACAAAGATTTTGGGATTCATGATTTTAGAGTATATTCTCTGATGTCTTAAATGTTAAGATGGCCCAACATGCAAGACTAGATTATTATTATACCATTATTGAAAAGAGAGACTATGCAGTACTTTCAGGCAGTACAACAAGGAAAACAGAGGGCAACCAAGTCACAGATGAAGATCTTTGAGGTGGCAGGATTTGGCATGCTTACTCTGACTACAAAGAAAATTGACGGAGTATTCCAGCCAGTCGGAGAAGAAGAGTTTACAGCGGTGATTAGTTCCCAGGATGGCTATGTTGCAGTAATTGTAGACGGGGATGGCTTTACAAAGGCACAGTCCAAGGCATTAGAGAAAGCTGAGGCATTAGAGGTTTATAGAAAACTCAGAGATACTGGGATCTCAGAATATCCCAAAGACCAGATTCAGATTTGGTCAGAGGCAAGACCCACAATTCAAAATAGTTCAGCATAGTTATTTTGTAGGAAGCACTATCCTAGTACCTACGTCCTCACCCATTATTGCCTTTTCAATGAGTTTTGGATCTGCCTTTAGTATTCTTGTCTTGATTTTAGAACGCTCAATTATCTTTAGGGCAACAATATCCATCAGGTCATAGCCTCCTGCGACAGAGGCCTCATGAAGCAACATGTTCTTGAGGTTCTTCATCTCGATTCGTTTGAACTTTTTTGCATTTTTGAATTTGTTGGGATCCATGTCATAAACCCCATCAACGTCAGTTGCGTTAAGAAACTCTTCTGCTTTTACTTTCTCTGCAATCAGGGCTGCTGTACCGTTGGTGCTCTGACCGGGATAAAGTCCGCCTGTCACTACAATCAGTCCATCGTCTACGGCATGTCTGACTTCTTGCAGGGTGGTAGGTGGATGGGAGTATGCCTTATTTTTGAGAACATAGATCAACAGTTTTGCATTGAGCCGTGAGATCTCGATTCCAAGTTCATCAAGAGTGGACTCGTCGGCTCCAGAGGATCTAGCATGTGATATGTAGTACCGTGCGATGGTGCCACCCCCGGCAACAACTATTGGCTGGCAGACCTTGCTTATCCGTACTAGAAAGGCCGCATAGTCCTTTAGAACCTTGACATTATTCATACCAAAGGCCCGTCCGGACAGCTTGATCACAATTCGTCTCTTCATTTTAGATCACCTAGGATTGATTTTGAGGCAATTTCAACTTTTTTCCTGTTCTTCTCTGCAGTATAAACCCGAAGTATGTTCATAAAGCCCGAGATGGCCGAGCCCACAGGCATCTGAGATATTGGAATCTCCTTTGCCGATGAACTTTTGTTTTTATGAGATATTAGAATTATTGATTCTGGCTCGTTTTTGAACGGAGCAAGCGAGATGGAGGGGGTAACAGAACGGTCTACAAAGATCTCGCTTTGGGCAACTTTGGATCTTTTGGCAATCTTGGCGCAGAGTTTGTCGGTATCTATATTTTTCAGATTCGTCTGGCTTGTAATACTCTCAAATACACACTTTGGCAGCCTCCTGTTCTGATAGTCCTCTGCAAGATGCCTTGCTCGTTTCAGTTTAGGTGACTCTGATGTGATGATGGATGACAGCACAGATTCATCAGTAAATTTGATAAATTCATTCAGGTCAAAAGATGTAAAACCAAACTCATCATCAGCCAGTCTTAATGCCTCAATAAGCATTACTTCGGCTGCACGGACTGTCTTGTGAAAGTATACAGCCTTGAACATCTGGTATCTAGAATACATCATTGACTCAAAGGAGTATAGCGCAGATTGCTCCAGTGCCAGTTTGTTCTTGTGTACTTCAAATGACTGTGTAATTCTTTTATGATCAGCCTTTGCGTGTTCGACTCCGGTAAAGTATCCATCACGGCGCAGATAGTCCATCATGTCTGCACTGAGTGCTCCAGATATTATCTCGTTCATAAACTGTCTTTTGGATTCTCCAAAGGCTACCTCGGCAACGAGTTTTTTATCAAAGCCATTTCGTGAGAGGTCATCACCTATTTCTGACTTTAGGATCATGCCTTTGCCAAAGTCCTCGTGTGAGGTCTTTTTGTGTTGGATTATCTCCTCAAACAGATGTGAGAATGGTCCATGACCAACATCATGTAAGAGGCCGGCCAGTCGAAGTATCTGGATATTGCCAGGCTCCAAGACATTTTTTTCGTTTAATGCATGGCCTGCCTGGCCTGCAATGTGCATTACCCCTAAAGAGTGCTCAAATCTGGTATGCTGTGCTGCAGGATATGTCAGATGGGCGCTGGAGAGCTGCCTGATACGTCGTAATCTCTGAAATGTAGGAGTGTCAACTATTGAGAGCTCGTGTTCATAGATGCGGATAAAGCCATGAATTGGATCTACAATATCAAGATAGTTTTTCCTCATAGGCCTAGTTTTTTTGAGAACGCCCTTAAAATTTCTTCGTGTATCTTGTCCTTTGTTTGTGATGCATCAATTATCATCCAGCGTCGCTTCTTTGCAATCCTGCGATAGATTTGGGATACTCTTTTGGAGAACTCTGTGCCCTTTTCAAACTTGTCTCTGTGGGCCCTCTGGCGGCGAAATGACTCTTTTTGTGTAACATCAAGCAGTATTACCAAATCTGCCTTTGGAAGGCCTGCATCAAGATTCTCAAGCCATCTCTGATTCATGCCGTTTGCTAGGCCATAGACTAGGTTTGAGTGATAGTATCTATTCATAATCAGAACCGAGTTTTTTTTCTCAGATGCCAGTATCTCGCCGAGTTTCTCCCACCTGTTTGCTGCTAGGAGACAGTGTATAACATGGGGTGAGAATTTCTGTTTCCCGTTCAGATATTTTGTGATCTCTTTGCCTATCGGGGTAGTATAGTCGGGAAAATCAAACCGTTGGGTCTTGATCTTTTGTCTCTTTAGGGCTTTCTCCAATAGGGTTGACTGTGTCAGCTTGCCTGCCTGATCTCCGCCCTCAATTACAACAATCATTAGTTATCAGGTCTATGTCTACTGATTAAAAATCTATCAAGTTCGCTGACCGTCACAGATGCCACCACCCCTCTTTTGTACAAGACTTTGGTCTCTAGTGTCTCCTGCATAGCACTGAGGATAGCATTATCAGGCCAGAACATATGATACCTGCTATGCCGAGCAGTTCACTTGATTGGTACAAGAATGCAGAACCAACAAAGACTGCAGATGCAAATATGCTTCCGCCTATCAAAATTGTAGACCTCTTACTCTTCATGTAGGCCTGAAACTCCTCTGCAAGCCTCTTCATCTCAGGCCCCGTCTGTAGTGCAAGGTCAATAGATCTTGCAAAGTTCTCAAATGAGATCTTTAGTTCCTCCACATAGGCTTGTGGAATAAGACCCTCCTCTTGGAGAATGTTCTTTAAGACTTTGACAAACTTGAAATCAACGTCATGTGTCTTGTAGATTCCTTCAATAATTGATGCCATTCTCATATACAGAGCCAGGTTCTTTGGCAGTACAAACGGAAACTTGCTCATGGTTTGGTTTGCAAGTTCTATAAGGCTTTGTACTTCCATCTCATCAGGCTTGTTGCCATGCATTGCGCGAATCGAGAGCTCAATACCCTTCTCAATGACATCCTTGTTGTATCCGGGGGTAAGCATTGAGAGATCATTCATTGCACTAACCACCCTCCGTGGATTTCTTTCAACTAGGGCAAGATAGAGCCTGATTAGCCTGAGCCTTGTCTCGTTGTTAATCTGCCCTACCATCCCATAGTCATACAAGATGAGCCGGCCATCATCAGTTACCGAGATGTTGCCGGGGTGGGGGTCTGCATGAAAGACAGAATGCTTGAGAAGCATTGTAAAAAAGACCTTGTGGACATCAATTACTAGCTGCTCCCTGTCAATTCCTTTCTCATCTAAGGCTTGAACGTTTGTAACCTTGATTCCCGGGAGGTACTCCATCGTTAGTACGTTCTTTGATGAGAGATCATCATATACGGCAGGGATAATTACTTTGGAATCTTTCATGTCTTTTTTGATTTGTTTGAGGTTTTGTGATTCGTTGACATAGTCCATCTCTTCGTGAATCGTCTCAACAAACTGGGAGAGCATGGCCTTGGCAGAGTAGCTCAGGTTCGGATCAACAAATCGTAATGCAAACGGAAGAACCTTCTTTAAGACCTTGAGATCTTTGGCCACAATTTTTTCAATTCCCGGTCTCTTTACCTTGATGACTATCTGTTGGCCGGAGACTGAGCCGCGATAGACTTGGCCTAGAGAGGCGCC
>DAXZ01000003.1:18916-19772 GCA_002506665.1 Nitrosopumilus sp. UBA526
AGATATGGTTGTGGCAGTATGTCTGCCCGTGAGGAGAGCCACTGTCCTAGCTTTATGTATACTGGTCCTAGTGAGATAAAGGTCTCAAGTACCTTGCGTGCATTCTTTCTGAACTGTTCCGAGTCAATCTGGTTTCTTTCCTGGCTGATCCATCTCTTTCTGTCCTTGCGCAATAGGAGAATAGATGGAAGGAGTTTGACAAATACCTGAATTGTTCTAACAACTGACATGGTACTTTTTGTTCTTTGTCAAACAATATAACATATTGGACAGCTAGTAGCCTCAATATAGTCAGGATGGCTTTAGCTGGTTTTTTGTAAACATTGCAAGACCGATTGCAAATGCCGCCAACATAAGAACACCTGTGATGTATGCATAGTTAAATCCATCATCCTGATAATAGTAGTCGATTAGGATAGTTACAGCCAGCAAGACAACTCCGACGGCTGTCAGTTTTTGATGTGTCTCCAATAAATATAGGCACCGGACATAACTATATGAATTTAAAAAAAATGCCGCAGACATTCTAGTCTTAGGATTATGGTGCAGGGTCTATTTGAGTTAGTTTTGTAATCACTTTTTCTAGCTCAGCCTTGTTCTCATCAATTACCTGCTTTATTGTTGCGATCTCCTCGTTGATTCTATCTAGATGAACATCATTGGAATTTGTGATTTGATCTTCAAGATCTGCCAAGAGTTGTTGGTTGTGTTGATTAAACTTTTCTAGTTCGTCTCTGTATGTGTCTAGTCTTTCATACTGATCAGGGACATCATAAGACACAAGAACCTCCAGAGAGATTATGGCGCCGCCTACTGACAGGATTGCAATGAGGAGTATGACTCTAAAATTCAACTG
>DAXZ01000083.1:0-954 GCA_002506665.1 Nitrosopumilus sp. UBA526
TGCCTATATCAGAAAATGCTCCAGCACCTATACTGTTTACAGCAGCTACTTTAAAGTGGTAGTCGGTCTTTGGCTTTAGACTCGCAAAAGGATAATACGGATTTGTGGTAGTAATGTCTTGGGCAGTAATATTATTGTCTAGGGTAAGACTGGTGAAATTGGTGTTCCACTTTATGACATAGTGAATAATTTCAGAACCACCAATGGTTGATGGTACATTCCATCCTAAATTAATTGTAGTAAAATCTATGCTAGTGTCAAATGGGCGAGATGGTTTTCCAGGTACACCAGGTTGAGGAGTTGCAGTTGCAGTACCAGGAGTACTAGTGGTTGCAACGGTTTTGGCAGTTACTTGAAATTGATATGATACAGGATCAAGTTCACGAATAATAGTACCGCTAGGGTTAACATTACCCTCAAACTTTACAAACTCAGTACCCACTTGATTAACACGATACTCTACAGTATATCTAACACGCAAATCTCCACTCTCTGCCGGAGTCCAACGCAGTGTGACATTCCCAGGACCAGGAGTTGCAGAAACAACTGGGGCACTAAGATCATAGTCTGATTCATCAACATCATTTCTAGGGCTCACAGGCGAAATAGTCAGAGTGACCCTGTCTTCACCAACAATGAGCCGCATGATAATTGTCTCTGGAAAGTCGTTCTGGCCTTGGAAATTTACACGAGCTCGATCAGGATGTATATAATATCCGGTAATACCGATAGGCGTAATGCTGCCATCCTGATCCCGCAGTATCTCAACGCGGTCAACATTACCTTGGCCAGGAAAATCATCGCCATCCCAGTAATAATCAATTATCTTATTGTCCCGATATACTAATTCAAGAGGGCCAATGCTTAATGCAAAAGCAGTTCCTGCAAGCGGTATCAAAATAACTGCAGCAATTAACGCCAAGAGAACTTTATTCATATATCAAAAAATCATAC
>DAXZ01000083.1:979-1164 GCA_002506665.1 Nitrosopumilus sp. UBA526
CCCCCCCCCCCCCCCCCCAATCATTGTACCGGCAAGTGAGACATACCCACATTCACCTTTTTTAGGCCAGAGAATGCCGATCCCGCCCAGTTTAGATGAAATATATGATATGCATACACCAATTCAGATGATCGCATCTGCAGTCTGTCAGTGATAAAATATCTAGGCCTTGTTTTGCAAGATTG
>DAXZ01000083.1:1218-1387 GCA_002506665.1 Nitrosopumilus sp. UBA526
CGGTTCTGTTGCGTTCATGAGTGATAATTCTCCGTGGTCCAAGTCGGGAGGGGGGTAATCATCTCTCAAAACTTTGTTGCATAATTTCTGGTTCTACACAATATCTGGACAAAATTAACAATGTTGTGTGGTACACCTGTATCGCGACTGTTATGCCCCACCCACCCAG
>DAXZ01000083.1:1439-1978 GCA_002506665.1 Nitrosopumilus sp. UBA526
TGATTTACGCACCAACTATTCATGTTTGAGGGAATTATGCGACAAACTCAGATACACATAAAGATAATTAATGATAAATAATGAGGTAAAGACATGGCAAAGTGTGAAGAATGTGACGCAGATATCACCATCCCCGGTGATGCGCTTGAGGGAGAGATTGTAACATGCCCAGAGTGTGGAGCAAGTTTTGAGTTAGATAGAGGTTCAGACGGTTTTAATCTAAAGCCGGCCCAGTCGGTTGGCGAGGATTGGGGACAGTGAATCCTGACGTTACCATTCTTTACGATACCATCCGTTGGGAAGAAAAGGCCTTACTAAAAGCAGGCAAAAAAAAGAATATCAACATACAGATGATAGATTGTAAGAGATTGGCAATAGATTTAGAAAGAGATCAAAGCAGCTATGGTACAGTAATTCAGAGATGCATAAGCTATTACAGAAATCTGCATTCAACGGCAGCACTTGAGGGACTAGGAGTCAGAGTAATTAATAGTCTGAATACGGGCATATTTGCAGGAAACAAGTTATTCACACACATG
>DAXZ01000083.1:2052-8636 GCA_002506665.1 Nitrosopumilus sp. UBA526
AAGCCCACAGTTGGCAGCTGGGGCAGATTAATCTCAAAACTAAATGACGCGGACGCCGCAGAGGGAATTATCCAGAGCCGAGAAAACATGTATCCAATTTATCAGGTGCATTATCTAGAAGAGTTTGTAAAGAGACCGCCTAGAGACATCAGAGCAATCATGGTAGGTGATGAGGTAGTTGCGGCAATTTATAGGACATCAAACCACTGGAAGACAAATATGGCACTAGGGGGTGTGGCCAAACCATGCAAGGTTACAGCAGAGCTCGAGGAGATGTGTATTAAAGCAAAACATGCAGTTAAAGGAGATATCGTAGGTGTAGACCTGATGGAAAGCCAAGACAAAGGACTAGTCGTACATGAGGTAAACAATACAACTGAATACAAAAACACCGTAAGGGTGTGCAATGTGGATATTCCCTCACTAATGCTAGATTACGCGCTAGAGACAGTAAAGAATTGAACACCCATTTTACAGTTACACCGAGGTTTGCAGTAAAGATGCTAGAAAAGGCACTAAAGTTGTACACCCCGTCACGGGATGAGAAATCAATGGCAGAGTTTTTAGCCGACAAATGCGATGACTTGGGTTTTGAGGACATTGAGATTGACGAGGTAGGCAACGTAATAGCAAAAAAGGGAACAGGTCGTCCAAGGATTATGTTGTGTGGGCACATGGATGTGGTGCCAGGCAGGGTAAGGGTCAGGCGCGAAGGGGATGCCCTGTATGGCAGGGGGGCATCAGATGCAAAGGCACCATTAATGGCAATGTTGTTTGCAGCGGCGTCTGTGCAGAAAAATAACGGAACCGTAATCTTTGTCGGTGCAGTAGACGAGGAGGGAAATGCGACAGGAATCAAGAACCTAGTCAAAAAAGAGATGGACGTGGATTATGCAATATTTGGAGAGCCAAGTGGAATCAACAAAGTCACGATTGCATACAAGGGTAGGCTTGCAATAAATCTCAAGATAAGCGCGCCGGACAGCTCTCATGCAAGCGCACCGTGGTTATCAAAGAACGCAATCCTAGAATCAGTCATATTTACCAGAGAACTCAAAAAAGAGCTAGAGGCAGGCCAAGATGAGAAGACGAGGGGAATGCAGCTGACTGTCACCATAACTGAGATAAAGGGAGGGACGAGTCACAATGTCACACCAAAGGACTGTGAGACCATATTTGATATAAGAATTCCAGTAGATATGAACTGCAAGGTAATCGAGCAAAAGATTGCCACACTGGTCAAAGAGATATCGCAAAAGCGCGGTGTAGAGGCGTTTTATTCAATTCTTGATGAGACCGAACCCTTTGAGGCGCCTCACAACTCCCTACTAGTTAGGGCATTTACCCTAGGGGCGATGGATGTAATAAATTCAAGACCATCCCTTATCAGAAAGACTGGAACCGGAGACATGAATGTTCTTGGGAATCAGTGGGGAATTCCAGTTGTGACTTTTGGCCCAGGAGACCCCCATGAGGCACACACGATAGATGAAAAGGTCTCAGTTGACGAGTATCTCAAAGGAATAGAGATTCTCAAAAAGACACTACAGCACTTAAAAAGACTTTATGATAAAAAAAATCAATAATGCTGTGGTTTGTAGGGCTGGGAATTTCTGGATTCAGATCAATTCCTAGCGAGGCGCTAGATGTCTTGGCAAAAGCAGACATCGTTTACCTGGAATGCTTTACTAGTCCGATAAATAATGCAGATTTGCAAGACATAAAGCAAGCAACAAAGGGCGAGTTCAGAGTAGCAAGGCGATGGCTGGTCGAGGACGGCGGCGAGATACTAGAGAATGCAAAAAAAAGAGACGTGGCACTGTTAGTATATGGAGATCCATACATTGCAACTACACATACTGAACTAAGGACAAGGGCGGCGGCAGAGAACATAGAGACCCGTTCCATACATGCATCTTCATCATTGACGTCAATGGTTGGAGAGTGTGGTTTGCATTTTTACAAGGTCGGACGAGTGGCCACCATAATGAGCGATGTAAAATCACATCAAAGCCCATATTACATTACATATAACAACATAGTACGTGGAGATCACACGGTATTGTTCTTGGAGTATGATCAAAGCAAGGACTTTTTTCTAGACCCAGGAGATGCATTAAACGCACTCTTGGAGACAGAGAAAGGACAGAGAAGAAAAGTTATCTGCCAGTCCACATATGTCATAGTCGCATCAAGGATAGGGTTTAGTAATTCGAGTATAGTCTCAGGGCAGATATCAAGTTTGATGGAGCGGGATTTTGGAGAACCGCCACACACAATAATTATTCCTGGAAGTCTGCACTTTACAGAATCAGATGCGTTAAAGAGATTTAGCATGTGTGTTGATGAGCCAATAGATAATACCAAAAAAACAGCAAAGATCTCAGTACAGATGATAAAGAGATACGCCCCGATGGTCAGAGAAACACTAGAGGAGATAAAGCCGCTATACAAAGACCAGAAAGAGTTTCAGGTAATCTTGGAGAATGCAGAGTTGTATGTAAGGGATGCTGAAAAGTCACTTGAGGAGGGTCAAGACGAGGTGGCAATACTAGATATAGGATATGCCGATGGCCTAGTTGATGCATTGCGGCAAGCAAAAGGCCTCAAACCAAAGATGTAGTTAAAGGGGGGGGCTCAGAGACGAGAGATACAATGAAACCAAGTGAAAAGGCCATACTGTGTATGATGTATGTGTGTGAGATTCAAAAGAGAGATGTACTAGAGGCAATCAAGAAAAAGAGTATGCACACAGAGAGCATCATCAACTCAGAGATTGACAGGTTAGTCAAATCAAAGCTGGTAAATGAAGATAGAAATACCCTAACAGATATTGGCAGGGATTCAGTACGTGTCGTACTAGCAGGAGGGGTATTTGATATCATTCATCCGGGACATATCCACACACTAAATGCCGCAAAAAAGTTGGGGGATGTCCTAGCAGTGGTAGTAGCTACTGATGAGACGGCAGTCAAGATGAAGAAGAAGAGGCCGCTTCACACACAAGAACAGAGACAAGAGCTAGTCAATTCCCTCTCAATGGTAGATCTCTGTCTTGTTGGACAAGAAGGCGACATATTCAAGACTGTAAATCGTGTTAGGCCGCAGATAATCGCACTGGGGTATGATCAGATTCATCAAGAAAAGTTTATCGTCGAGGGGTGCAAAGAGATAGCCCTTGATGCCAGAGTTGCAAGGCTACAGTCCCCAATTCCCGAAAGATCCAGCTCAGATATTCAAAGAGAGTACGGGGAGTCCATTCATGGAATCTAAGAGTTTATGGGAATTGTAATTGAGACCTTGGAGCCGTCCCTTATCTTGGCCGCATCCCTCAGACAGTGTTTTGAGATAAGCTCTACAATAGAGTCGTCATGATGTGTGCGTTCAAGGATTATCAGTTCACAGTCTATGGAATCATCAAGTTTTGCGTTAAAGCACCTGACCCATCCAAAGGTTCGTTTTTTGTCAGAAAAGCTCTTTATCTTTATGCCATCCAGGGTTTCAAACTGCTTGACTAGTTCTTGGTGAATTCTTTGGTCTAGCCTGACATTAAGGGTGCCAGGATATGGGACATAGCCAATCTTTGATTGAAACTGTTTCGTGTACCCCCGTAGTCCCATATAGTATGCCCCCTCACCCATGCCAGAGACCAGCGTACCACAAAGCTTGACATATGAGGGAGAAGAATCAAGGCTTTTTTGCAAGACCGATGAGATCTTTACCATCTCAGAGAACCCCCGCGGGGTAATTTTAACAGAGATGTTTCTTTGGCTAATTATTCTCTCAATAAACCGGTTTTGTTCTAGTTCAAGGAGGTGTTTTGATGCTGCCTGTTGGGATCTCTTTATGTTTTTTCCAAGCGAAGCAGTAGTTATGGTGACATAGTTGTATTTTGCCCCTTTTGAGAGCAGATAGGAGAGAGTTAGGATATGCTGAATCTTTAGCTCTGACATTTATTTCAAGATATTCCCAGGTCACCAAATGTCTTTAGTGTCATTTCATAAGAGTTTGACAGCTTTGCAACCCTGTGTCCAATGATGCATTCAACATCAGCGTTTTTGGCACCCTCCAAAAGTCTCTGCGTTATGATTCCGTCAAGCAGAAGGTATTTGATGCCAGATTGGGACGAGAGTTTGCTAACTACCTCACTAATTGGAACCCTAAAGACCTCGCCGAGTTCGGCGTCTAGTGCCACAGTCTCTAGTGTCTCATTTAGATTTGGAAATATTTTTGATGCCATCTCTGCAACAGGCTTGTCATCTTTGCTCTTTAGTTCTGGGGCAGTCTTGCCAGACTTTATCTCATCGGCAACGGGGCGTAGAATTTCATCAATTCTCTGCGGAGTTAGTTCCTCGACTTCGACGCCCACATCTGCCTGAAGTTCATAGTCTAGTGTAACCATGGATTTGAGTTCCCTGAGAATGAATCCGCCTGATCTGTCACCGTCAAGAAATGCAACAACTGTATCTTTCGAGTTGCACATCTCTTTGATGGATTCGTCAATCTTTGCGCCCTCAATTGCAAGTGCGTTGTCATACCCAGCCCTAAGAAGGTTGATAACATCTGCCCTTCCCTCAACTAGAATTATCCAGTCAGAATCAAAGACGCCAGAACTGCATGTCAGTTTTGATGCGCCATAGGTTGTTAGCTTTCCAGCGTCGCCCTGGTGCACGTCATTTAGCATGGTTTCACCCTCGCTGACAGTTTTAGTTGCCCATTTTTGCTTGATCTCTTTTGCGCGTTTTACAATCTCGTCTTTTTTGGCAGCCCTGACATCATCAATAGAGACCAGCTTGAACACACAGTCAAACGGACCTACCTTGTCAATGCTCTCAATGCTGGCTGCAATTAATGCACAGGTATCAATGTCTGTGCTCATTGGAATCAAGACATCACCATTTGTGGTGTTTTGTGTAGATTTTGCATCTACTTCAATGCGGCCTACTTTAGAGACTCGTTGCAGCTCGTTTAGATTCATCTCTGGGCCCAACAGTCCTTCTGTTTGGCCAAAGATGGCTCCGATTATATCTGCTCTTTCAACAAGTCCATCGACTTCATAGGAAAGTTTAACGTGATACTTGACAATTCCTGATTGAGGCATAAACTATTCATCTCCCTTATTATCATAATTTAGGTTTTTATCTAGGATATATGAGGGTATCGCAAAAATCATGGCAATAATATAGAAAATACTAGCCATTATGGCAACCAGTCTAGAAATGAAAAATAATGAATGTTTGCTTATTCGGTGCTAAAGGAGTGACCGCAGGAACATGATTTTGTTACGTTTGGATTGTTGATTTTAAATCCAGATCCCATCAGGCTTTCAATATAGTCCACGTTTGCACCTTGTAGATGATCAACGCTATAACTGTCAACTAGGAGTTTGACTCCGTTTTCGTTCAAGACAAGATCATCTTCTTCAGGTGCTTTCTCAAAGCCCATCCCATAAGATAGACCAGAACAGCCTCCACCCTGAACATAAACTCGAAGATATTCAGGCGATTCAGCCTCTTCTTTCATGAACTCTTTGATCTTTTCAGCTGCTTTAGTTGTAACTGTGACCAACTTTTGTGTCTGCTCGGTTGCCATTATAAAGGAAAAAGGCTTGAATTATAATAATCTTTTCCCACAAAACATAGGGTATTATCCAAAATCGGGGTTTTTGTAGCATAATTACGAGCATAACAGAGATACAATGGGAAGGGGGTGGGGACTATTTCTTTGACTTGGTGGAAAATGCCGTCATTAGTTCTTTTCTGTCCGGATGTGTAAAACAGTTTCTCCAAGCAAGAAGTTCTATTGCAAGACCAGTATCAAGATCTGCATTTCTTCCTTTGTTGATGGCAACCTTGGACATTTGAACGCCCATTGCAGAGTTTTTGGCTATTTGGTGAGCCATCCTCAAAGACTCTTCTTGCAATGATTCAAGTGGAACCACATGGTTTACAAGACCGATCTCCTTTGCCTCTTCTGCTTTGATCATCTTGCCGGTGTAGACAAGTTCTTTGGCCTTTGCTATTCCCACAATTCTCATCAGTCTCTGGGTGCCACCCCATCCCGGAGGGATGCCAATTGTGACTTCTGGCTGACCGAGTTTGGCCGTATCTGCTGCTATTCTAATGTCACAAGACATTGCAACTTCACAGCCCCCACCTAGTGCAAAGCCGTTGATTGCCGCAATGGTTGGCTGTTTGACTGATTCGATGGTTTGAGCAACAAGCTGACCTGTCTTTGCATATTCGACTGACTCGTCTGCAGATATTTGTGACATGTATTCAACATCGGCGCCTGCAGAAAATGCCTTTTCTCCCTCACCAGTCAAGATGATAACTTTGATGTCATCATTGTGGTTTAGTTCCTCAAAAGTTTTAATCAGTGCTTTTGCAACATCGGTGTTCATAGCATTGAGTTTTTCAGGCCTGTTAATCTTGACAGTACAAATGCCATCAGACGTAGATGTTGTAACCAGCGACATGATGATTTGCCAAATAATGTGAAACATAAATGTTGTCTATTTTTTAGGTTGGTGTAATGTACGGAAATGACTTTGTTTAATTATATTTGGGTTGTTTTTTCTGATC
>DAXZ01000088.1:0-3421 GCA_002506665.1 Nitrosopumilus sp. UBA526
GAAAAGGCAAAAGGCGTCGAGGTGGTAGAGGTAGACGGAGTAGAGGTAGTAAAGGTAGAAGGCAAGACAGATACTGCCAAATCAGAGTCAGAGGTAATTGAGCAAGAAGAGAAAAAGATAGAAAAAATAGAAACGCTAGAAGAAGAGGAGGCAAAGCTGAAATGACCAGACTGAGTATGAGAACTATACGAGAATTAAACGACAAAGATCTAAAGAGTAAGATTCAAGAATCCCGGGTTGAGCTTTCCAAGCTAAAAATAGATGCCGCAAAGGGGACACTGAGAAAAAAGAGCGGCAAGCTAAAGCCCACACGTCATGACATTGCAAGAATGCTGACTAGACAAAGAGAGATGAGTGAAGAGAAATGATCACCGCAGATAACATTGTATCACACGAGTTTGTGGGGTTGCACACCATAATTACAGAGTCAACAAACCCCCAAGTGGTAGGATTAAATGGAAGAATCATAAACGAAACAAAATCAATGTTTACACTAAGCACCAAGGGCGGACCAAAATCAATAGCAAAGTCTACAAGCAGCTGGGGATTCTCAGTTGAGGGCAAAGACATAGTCGTCAAAGGCTCAAAGATTGCAAAGAGACCGTTTGACCGCATAGGAGAAAAGGCATGACACAAAACATTGGATTAAAGGTCAAAGAGCCTGAAAGGAGTTGTTCTGATAATCACTGTCCGTTCCACGGGGGCCTATCAATCCGAGGAAAGCTCTTTGATGGCAAGGTGACAGGCAGTAAGGCAAGACAGACCATAACGTTGCAAAAAGATGCGCCGCTTTACTTTATCAAGTTTAAGAGATATGCAAGAGGCACTAGTACCATTCACGCACATGTTCCTAGATGTATAGACGTAGAGACTGGGGATCATGTGTTGGCGGCAGAATGCAGGCCAATCTCAAAATCAGTATCATATGTGGTAGTGGAGGTCAAATCATAATGGCAAAGCAGGCAGGCAAGGGAGTAGAAGAGTTTAGGCCCTATGTAACCAAAGTAATTCCGATTGGCGCAAATATTGTATGTGCCGATAATTCGGGCGCCAAGATTTTAGAGGTAATCAACGTTCCAAGACACAAGACGAGGGCGTCAAGACTTCCATCAGCATCAGTTGGAGACTTTTGTAATGTCGTAGTAAAAAAGGGGCCAGCAGAGCTAAGAAAGCAGGTCTATGGTGCAGTAATTATCAGACAAAAATATGCAATACGTAGATTAAATGGCGTCAGAGTTTGTTTTGAGGATAATGCAGCAGTGCTAATCACACCAGAGGGAGAAACCAAGGGAACTGACATCAAAGGACCAGTAGCAGTAGAAGCTTCAGAGAAATGGCCAAGAGTAGCAAACTTGGCATCAATGGTGGTATAAGATGAAACCGACAAAGATGCGCAACAAAATGATTCATCAGGCAACCTACCAGACTAAAAGCCGTCAGCTTGGAAGTGCATTATCAAAAGACTTGAAGAAAAAATATGGAAAACGAAGCACAAGGGTAGTAGAAGGAGATAGTGTTGAGATAGTCAGAGGAGAGTTCAAAGGAGTCAGTGGCAAGATTGCCAAGGTTTCAACACAAAAGTGTAGTGTTGCAATAGAGGGAGTAAAGAAAGAAAAGACAAAGGGGGACAAGTTTGATGTCTATATCCATACATCCAATCTAGTTATAACATCATTAAACACGGAGGACCGATGGAGAACCTCAAAACTCGAAGGAAAGGATCCAAAGAGACCAAAGGCTCCAACAGTGACTGCCACCGCCAAGACTGAGGTAAAAGAGACCCACAAGGGCCCAAATACCGTAGAGCCTCACAAGAAAGACTCGGAAGAAACAAAAGTAGATGCCAAGGAGGATAACAAATAATGGTAAGCATCTCAGGCAGTAAGAAACTCAAACGTCAGATGGCCCCACAGTTCTGGGGAATAACTAGAAAGGACAAGAGGTTTGTAGTCACAGTAAGGCCAGGCCCACACAAAAAGAGCTATTCTGTACCAACGGCAGTGTTTCTCAGAGACATGCTAGGTATCGTTACGAGTCTGAGAGAGGCAAAGACTTCAATTTATTCTGGCAAGGTACAAATTGACGGCATAGTACGAAAGTCACTTCACCATGCAATCGGATTAATGGATGTTGTAGAATTACAGAATGTCCCAGACATTTATCGCATGGTTCCAACCGAAGACAAGATTCTAAAGCCAATCAAGATTAACAAGTCTGAAAAGTCTAAAAAACTAGTCAGAGTAACAAGCAAGACAACAATAAACAAATCAAGACAACAGATAGGATTCCATGACGGGCGTTCAATAATTTCAGAGGAAAAAGTCAATGTCGGAGACACTTGTCTGATACAGATTCCAGAACAAAAAATTCTCAATGTAATAAGATTAGAGCCGGGATATCAAGGACTAGTTACACGAGGAAATAACGCCGGACAGATAGGCAAGATAAAGACCATCGAGGAAGGTACATTCATACTTCCAAAGAGAGTCATCTTATCATTAGAGGACAGAAAGATTGAGATTCCTGCATACATAATCATGCCGGTTGGTAAAGAGGAGCCAGTAATTCAACTAAAGTGATCAAATGTCCCAAGTAACCGAGTCCCCAATGAAAAAGATCACCTTGGAGAAGGTTGTCCTAAACATGGGTGTAGGAAGATCCGGCGATGTAATCAACATTGCAAAAAAAGCACTTGATCAGATATCTGGAAAAAAGTCTTCTGCACGCAATGCCAAAGAGACACAAAGAGACTGGGGTGTTAGAAAGGGTGAGCCAATAGGAGTGGCAGTTACAGTCAGGGGGGCGGACGCTGTAAACCTACTAAAGAGACTGCTAGACGCCAAAGGCAATACGGTAAAGGGCAAATCCTTTGATAACTTTGGCAACTTTTCGTTTGGAATTAAAGAGCATATTGATATTCCTGATGTAAAATATGATCCACAGATTGGGATTTTAGGTCTAGGAATCTCAATTGCTTTGCACAGGCCAGGATATGGCATCAGAACTAGAAGCAAACACAAGGCCAAAGTCGGCAAATCTCACACCATCACTAGCCAAGAGGCAAAGGATTATCTAGCAAAAGAATTTGGAGTGACCGTTACATAATGACAAAAGACAGATCATATGAGGCCACCGGCAGAAAGAAACATGACTTTGGAAGGGGGTCTAGGTGGTGCAAGCGATGCGGGGATTATACGGCAGTTATTCAGAAATATGATTTAATGCTATGCAGACGGTGTTTTCGTGAAGTAGCAACATCTTTAGGGTTTAGGAAAAACAATTGAGAAAGAGATATGCCTGCAACTAACATACTAGCAAACCTATTTGTGACATTATACAATAACGAGACAAGAAGAAAGAGAAACTGTGTGATTTTACCTACCTCAAAGCTAGGAGTCGAAGTTCTAAAGACACTTCAAAA
>DAXZ01000088.1:3460-5378 GCA_002506665.1 Nitrosopumilus sp. UBA526
CTGTTAGCAAGGATTACAAAGTGCGGAGCAATCTCACCTAGATTCAAAGTTAAAAATGACGAGTACAACAGCTGGGAGCAACAGTATCTGCCAGCATATGACAAAGGAATGCTCCTAGTTACTACAAACCAGGGAGTAATGTCACACCACGATGCAGTACAGAAAGGAATAGGAGGATTTTTGATAGGATATGTCTACTAAGGTACAAGAGTTCAAAGACCATGTGGATATCCCACAAGGAGTCACAGTGACTGTAAACAAACACATGGTATCATTTGTAGGACCATTAGGCAAGACGTTTAAGAGTTTTAGAAGCATTCCAATAAATGTCAAAGTAGACGAGGGCAAAGTTCTCCTGACTGCAATAGGCTCTAAAAAGAGAGACTATGCAATACTGCACACTGCAAGATCAATTGTCAGAAATATCTGTGAAGGCCTAGTTACCGGATATACAATAAAGATGAAAGTTGTATTCTCTCACTTTCCAATCACAGTCAAAGTTGATGGGAAAAAAATTCTAATTGAGAATTTCCAGGGAGAGCGAGCCCCTAGAATCACACACATTGTTGGCAACACCAAAGTAACTCCAAAAGGAGATGATGTGGTACTTACTGGAGATGTATGGACAGACATCACACAGACTGCTGCAAACATTGAGCTGCGCTCCAAAGTAAAAAACAAAGATCACAGGGTATTTTTGGATGGCATCTATGTGTTTGAAAAGAAGAAAGGTATAGACAAATAATAGTTCTGATTAGATGGTCCTTGATCCTGAATTTACAAGACGTACAACGGAGTTAATCCTACAGACATTAGAATTATACAAATCATCAAAGGTGTCTCCGAGAGTTGACAAAATGTGGGGCTGTGAAAATATTGGTAACTTTTTGTGTGGGTTTTTTGTAGGAGAGATGGTAGGCTCTGCTCTTTGTTCATTTCAGGTCGTACACAACAGGGAACCGACAGCCGATGAGCACCTAGAGATAGTCAAGCTAGTCGAAGACCATGCAGAAGAGATCAGGGAATTCTTTCAAAGACTCGATTAACAGTGTCGTTATATTTGGTGGAATTACGCTCAAATTCAAACAAAATAGTTTAATGGAAGGGTGTGGTAGATACAGAATGAAGAAAATGGATGACAGTTACAGAATGAAGAAAGTGAATGGATGGACTGAGTGTTTTGTAATGAAAGATCACTATACGAATGAGGAGATTGAAGATTTTATCGAAGAGATGTTAGATAAGGACTTTAGAGTATACGATCGTCTGGCTGAAATCTAAATGAATTATCCAAGATTAAAAGATGTGGAATTAATCATCAGAATGTTGAACAAACGTTACAACATGGATATTACCATTATCAACAAAGGGCAGTTTGAGTTTGTCTTGGAAAAGCCAAAAATAAAATTTTATGGAAAAGAGCAATACCTGGAACTGTATGAAAAAGCAGCAGTGTTAATGGAGTCATTTACCAAAGCCCACACACTAAGCGATGGCAACAAAAGAACGGCTATGGCAGTAGCGGGGCTTATGATTAAAATGAATGGTGGAGAATTGGTGTCACCTCTAAAATCGATTCGTTTGTCTGTTGATACTGCAATGGATGAACATGATTTAATGCCTGAATTGATTCGCCTATGGTTTAAAGTTCATACTGCAATGAATACATATCAACTGTGTGCAATGCTTTGTGAAAATAATGAGGAAGAAAGAATAATCAAAAAGTTGTTGATGGATAAAAAATACAAGGAATTAGATGGAATCATGGAAGCATGGTTGGCTTTTGATAATTATCCTGAAAATAAAGAAACAGGGAAAGAGTTAATCAAGCAATGGAAGGAGAAACATATAGTTATTGACAAAAAACATTCCCTAAAATCTAATGATGCGGAAGGGGGCGACATGTGGAAATCCATCA
>DAXZ01000075.1:0-521 GCA_002506665.1 Nitrosopumilus sp. UBA526
CCAATAATTCCAATCTCTGCGCAGTCAGGACTGAACATTGATGCGCTTGTAGGAGCTATCGAATCTACAATAAAGACACCACCAAGAGACGAAGCTGCAGATCCTGTAATGCATATCTTGCGCTCATTTGATGTAAACAAGCCGGGAATAAAACTACGAGACATAAAAGGCGGAGTTCTAGGCGGAAGCCTTACCCAGGGAATCTTTAATGTCGGCGATGAGATTGAGATCAAGCCGGGAATCATGAACGAAAAGAAAAAAACATACGAGCCGCTGCTAACTCAGATAACCTCACTTGGAACAGGAGCCGGCATAGTCGAGTCTGTCAAGCCCGGCGGCCTAGTATCTGTAGGAACAAAGCTGGATCCGGCCATGACAAGAAGCGACTCGTTTATCGGTTCAGTTATTGGCAGACCAGGAACGCTTCCAGACAACTCTGTCCAACTAAAACTGACAGTAAATCTCTTTGATTCTGCCGTAGGGGCAACAGAAGACATCAAGGTAAAGCCAATCTCGTTAGG
>DAXZ01000075.1:596-3568 GCA_002506665.1 Nitrosopumilus sp. UBA526
GGAAACGTTGCAATCAGCAGGAGAATCGCTGACAGGTGGAGACTGATTGGTGCAGGAATAATTGGTTGATGTAATCTGTGACACAAGTTTTCTCATTCACCTAGCTACCAGACGAATCAAAAATCTGGACAGTCTAGATGTAGAGATAGGACAAATCACCTTTGTCGTGCCCCAGGTTGTAAGAAATGAACTCTCCAAACTAGCACAAAGACCTGAGAAGAGGCAAGACGTTGAATCTACCATACAATATATCAAAGATCTCAAGACAGTCAATATACCTGGATCTTTTGCTGACAGGCAACTAGTTGACTATGTATCTGAGAACAGAGTTATCATTGCTACGATGGACAGAGAACTAAAGAGACGCATCAAAAACAACGGAAGCTCGATACTGTCCTTCTCAAACGATAAAATTGTCCTCGAGTCCTGATATCATATAGTTATACTGTTACGTTGGCAGTGCAACACTGCAAAATATTTAACTCTGGGATGATACCATCATAATATAATGACATTTACTATAACAAGTGATGCGTTTGAGAATGATGGAATAATCCCAAGAAAGTATGGATACAAGCACGGAAACAAGAGCCCCCCGCTTTGCATAACTGGAATCCCTGAGAATACTATATCTCTTGTACTAATAATGGATGATCCTGATGCAATGGGCGCAGTCGGCAAGGTCTGGGTACATTGGGTCGTATGGAATATAGATCCCAAGGATGCAAAGTTCGGAGAAGCTTCTGTTCCTCAAGGCTGTATTGAAGGTAAAACCGACTTTGGTGAGACCAGTTATGGCGGACCTGCCCCCCCTGACAAGGAACACAAGTATGTATTCAAACTGTATGCTCTAGACCAAAGACTAGATGCCAGTAACAGCTCTACCAAACAAGATATCCAGTTAGCAATCAAAAACCACATAATTGCAGAGACTGTTCTCAAAGGACGATACGCCCCATAGAGTTTACAAAGAGTAATAAGCCAAAGTTTTTTGAATAATACCAAATTGCCATCCAACACAAAACTTGTATCTATTGGCACCTTTGATCTGAGACTAAACCATCTCCTGATTATCGGGGTTCTCTCTCTGGCATTTACCGTCTCGTTTCTCTTACGCTCACAACCCGCAAACTTTGGCTTTGAGCTAAACGAGTTTGATCCTTTCTTTAACTATCGCGCAACACAATATATTGTTGAGAACGGATTAACCGAGTACTTTGAATGGAACGACAGCCTTAGCTGGTATCCATCAGGCAGAGACATTTCGGCAACATCTCAGGTAATGCTTCACATAACTGCAGCTGCAACATATTTTTTATTTGGTGGCGGGATGAACCTCTATGATTTTACAATCCTGTTTCCGGCGATATTTGCATCACTGGCTGCAATAGTAATCTTTGGTCTGGTTCGTGTGATTGGTGGCACCACTGCCGGACTGTTCGCCGCAATGCTGTTTTCTGTCTCCATTCCGATACTAGTTCGTAGTCCGATAGGTTGGTTCAAGTCCGAACCCCTAGGGCTCTTTTTTGGTCTGCTAACAGTATATCTGCTACTAAGTGGAATAAACACACATAACAAAAAAGCCGCATTCTTGAGACTTGCAGGAGCAGGAATCTTTACCACCTTTTCTATCTCGGCCTGGGGAGGAAACCAGTTCTTTATTATTCCTATAGGAATATTCTTTCTTGCCCTGCCATTTCTGCGAACAGATCACAGATTTATCATATGGGCCATTCCGTTATACACGGCAGTCATGATACTGACCTCGCTGGGATTTGAGCGGGTCAGCTCAAATTTTATCTTTGGACTGGGCGGCGTAGCACTAGTTGTATCCACGCTGTTTCTAGTTGTCTGCATATTTATCCAAAACAAAACCCCAAAGAACAAGACACGAAACGGCCTGCTGTTTCTGCTTGCACTGTTAATTGCCGCACCAATTGTACTAGTATTAAATTCCAATTCAGAGTTTCTGCCGCTACCAAGCTACAGATATCTTAATGCTCTAAACCCCTTTCTAACTACCACTGACCCGCTAGTTGATTCTGTATCTGAACATGCTACTACAACCATACAACAGTCCTTCATCTTTCATTCAGTCCTGATGATCTTTGCAGGCATCGGAATCTGGTTGTTGATAAAAAGCATTCAGATCAAAGAATCAAGGTTTGTTGCATACGACATGCTTGTCTTTGCATTGATACTGGGACTGGTAGGAGTCTATGTAAGCTCAACTTTTGTACGACTAGAGGTGTTTGCATCTGTTGCTGTAATTGTACTAGCGTCCCTGGGACTGACTGCACTAACAAAAGAGTTCTTTAGGAACAGGCCATATCAAACACGGCCACTTGGCAAGTTCTTACAGCTGCCATACATTGCAGGAATCATAATTCTTTTAATGATACCAATGGTTTATCCCGCAGGCTCTGAACCTGCCTCAGTCACTGATCTGCCTCCAACAATTCTAAACGGAGGCGCCTCCTACAAGGTTGCCACAGATGACTGGCTATCTGCACTAGAATGGATAAGAAACAACACTCCAGAGGATGCAGTCATTGCCTCGTGGTGGGACTATGGATACTGGATCTCTACTATTGCAGAGCGCGCATCCCTAGCAGACAACTCTACTATCCATACACACATCATAGAGAACATTGCTAGAATGTTACTTGACAGTCCTGATGTTGCATGGCACTCACTTGAAAAGATGCAGGCAGACTATGTGTTGATATTTGTAGCAGGCCAAAAACTCAATACCGGTGCTGATGACTCGTTTTATCTCCTCGCCGGAGGGGGTGATGAATCAAAGAAGCAGTGGTTTATGAAGATTGCAGGCTATGATGAGTCAAGATACCTACATAATGACGGACTCAGTGGAACAGACTATTTCTGGAACGAGACCCTGCTTGGACAAATGTTCCCCTTTACACCTGTTGCATATATCAATCAACAAAACCCCGCCCAGCAGTATAAAG
>DAXZ01000075.1:3661-8837 GCA_002506665.1 Nitrosopumilus sp. UBA526
CTCTAGGAGTATCTCTCGGCTAGTCTATACCTCATGTATCTATCATCTGGAGAGAACTTTGCAGGATGTGCAGAGACAGTCTCGTTATCACACTTTGGACATCTCTCTTTTAGTGTATAGTGTCTGCATTCTATGCATCTTCTTAGAAGAAATCTCATATCTCTCTAGTTCTCCCTAGTCTTTTTTGAATCTTCTCTGGTAAACCTAAACGAGCCTTTCTTCTTTTGTATGTTATTTTCAATCTCTCCTATGATAGGCTTTAGTATCTTTTCTGCCGACTTGAAGTCCTCTGATGTAATTGACAGCCTGTATTTTGGCGCTCCAAGATAGGTAATGTCTGCAGTCGAGTCTCGCTTTATGACATCAAGCAGTGTCTCTTTGATTATATCAACACCATCTGACCTGTTGCTTGTGATCTCCATTATTCCCCTAATCTCTACTGACGGAAGCTTGATCTTTGAGCAGATGTCCTCAATGACTGCTGAGGTCTTGGTTGCAATGTTTAAATCTTTGACAGACTCTATGCCGTTTCTTCCAATTGATATAAAGGCATCATATACAGTATCAAACTTTGAGTAGATGCTATCCTCGAGCTCCTCTATCTCCTCATCTTTGAGTCCAGTCCTTTCCTGAATGTTTTGCAACAATGTCTTGCCTTTCTCGAACTTTTTCACTTCTTTTAGCTTTTGCTTCTTTTGATCCTTTGAGACCTGTTTTAGTGATAAATCAATGTCTCCTCGCTGGGAATTGACTTTTTTTACAAGAAGAACCTTTTTTTCCCCAACTCTGACAAACCTGTTGACTGATCTTATCCAGCCAGGTGCAATCTCTGAGATGTGCAAGAACCCCTGAATGTCATCATATTCCTCTAGTGTAACATATGCCCCATGATCCATCACCTTGGTTACAGTTGCAAGGATAATCTCCCCCTGCTCTGGCATCTCTTGAATCTCAGTAGACATTTCTTCTAGATTCTCTCGTGTGTAAATTAATGTTTACTTGATCAAAAGTCAATACCCTTTCTTGCCTTGACCCCCTTCCTAAAGGGGTGTTTTATCTCCCTCATCTCTGTGACTAGGTCAGCAATCTCGATTATCTCGTCTCTTGCATAGTTGCCTGTCAGTACAAGGTCTAAATCTTTGGGCTTTGAGTTTATCATATGTATGACATCATCAACTGAGATCAGACCAAGATTTACCGCATAGTTTATCTCATCCAAGATAACAATATCATATTTACCTGACTGAATCTTTTCATTGCTTATCCTGACTGCCTCCCTTGCAATCTTTTGATGATCCTCTCTGGGACTCTGATCGTCGATTATTCCAACAAACCCCTTTCCTGCAGCAATCATCTCAAACTCTGGTTTTAGTCTGTCTGCTGAGGTCATCTCACCATAATGCCACGAGCCCTTGATGAACTGAATCATGCATGTTTTTTTCTTGTAACCTGTTGCCCGCAACACAATGCCCAAGGCGGCAGTAGTCTTGCCCTTTCCCTTTCCGGTATAGACTATGGTCAGACCACTCATATACCATTACCTCTGAGTGCTCTTGCTAAAAACATTGAGATTCCATTTCATTTAAATAAAAAAATAATACTAATCATGCAATTGAGAATTCCTAGAATCATAATTGCAGGTGCCACTAGTGGGGTGGGAAAGACATCGATTACCTGCTCGATAATTCATGCCTTGCAAAAGCGCGGTTATTCCGTCCAGCCATTCAAGGTAGGGCCTGACTATATTGATCCCATCTATCTATCTAGTATATCAAGACCGGCATACAACCTAGATGCCTGGCTGATGAGACAAGATAAACTCTTGAGCAGCTTTGTCTCAAACTCTAATTCTGATGTGTCAGTTATTGAGGGAGTCATGGGGTATTATGATGGATTTGGCAGTAACACCAACTATGCAAGCACTCACCATGTGGCATCGCTTACAAAGTCTAATGTATTACTAGTACTTGATGCAAGCAAAACATCCCGTTCTATAGCAGCTACTGCGCTCGGGTTCCTAAAATTCCACAGAAATCATCATATTGCCGGAATTATTCTAAACAAGCTAGGTAGCACAAGACACGAACTCTTGTGCAGAGATGCACTTGAGAGAGTAAACAAAATACCTGTAGTTGGCGCAATTCCAAAAAACCCCTCATTAGAGTTATCCTCTAGGCATCTTGGATTACTATCAACTGTACAGAGCAAAGTATTGAGAAACAAAGTTCTAAAGATCTCTGGCATTATCTCAAAACACATTGATACTGGAAAAATCATCAAGATAATAAACAGTTCCACCCCTCTTGCAAAGACACCAAAATTTACATACAAAAAGAAAAAAATAAAGATCGCAGTAGCACTTGATACCTCGTTTAATTTCTACTATCAAGATAATTTAGAATCTCTACGCCGTCAGGGCGCAGATTTACAGTTCTTTAGCCCCACAAAAGATAAACACATGCCAGAGTGCAATGGACTATACATTGGCGGTGGATTTCCAGAGGTTCTATCACATCATCTTGCAAAGAATCATTCCATGAAAAAGTCTATCAAGAAACTCTCCGAAGACGGTCTTCCAATCTATGCAGAGTGTGGTGGACTGATGTATCTGACAAAATCCATCTCATCTGACCATACAAAACACAAGATGGTCGGGCTCTTTGATGCACACACACAGATGACAAAAAAGATGAGACTGGCTTACACCAGAGGCAAAATAATTGCAAAGACTCCAATATCTGACACATCACACAGGTTCTGGGGACACGAGTTTCATTACTCGAGACTACAATCAGTATCTCCTGACTCTAAATTTGCATATACTCTGGATATAGGAGATGGAATCTATAGGTGCCAAGACGGGCTGATGCAAGACAACACACTTGCCTCGTATGGCCATCTATATTTTGATACTTCAAACTATGCAGAGGTCTTTGTAGATAGATGTCTGAGTTACTCAAGGAGATGATGATAGAAACTTTTGGAGTGTGTTGTAATACAATTATTTAGACTCGTTCTTTGCATAATCCAAACTTCGTCCGTTTGGATAGTTTATATTGTATACTTTGTTGTCTTCTCCGATTTTGTATTTGCTATATTTTCCTAACGGTGAATATAATGCCTCACCGTCTTGAAAGGCAAATACAGATACTGGAGTCAGATGAATTAGAATTTTTTCATCTATTTCAAATTGGGGTTCATAGGGGGCTAGATAGAATGTATTATCATATGCATAATCTCCATGTAGATAAAAAGTCAATGTCTCACTAGATACGCCTTTGATGTCTTCATCCACCTTTATTGTAACTGGTACAGCACCATATGTATCGCCATGCTTGCCCATCCAATCAATAGGATCACCTACCGATAGAACCGTGCCTATTACAGTATGAGAAATTCCATCTTTTATATCTGCTGGATTAATTGTGTCAATAGATGCGGAACCATCACCGGGTATTATGTTTGAATTGGCTTTTGAAATGTCAGATGGGGTGTATGCATAGGTATTATTTTTTGAATCAATAGTAAATGCCATTGTTATCCCTGCTGCAAGTATCACACTTGCTAAAATTGTTGGAATTAAGATTTTGTTTTTCATCTCAATAAAATCCATTAATTTGTGTAATGTCGTCAGATTTTAGGCTGTTATAGTTACTGTTACATGAAGGATACATGAGACTGTGACTAGAAGATGTAAACCAACTTACAGTATGAGTAACCTCTATTTGTTTCAAGTTCATTTACTTGACCTGTAGAACTACTTGTTGCAACAGACATTATATCACTGCCTGGGACTGTTTTTGTCGTTCTCCGAGTCATTAATTAGGGTAAAACATGTTATTATATTACAATTGATATTGTGTTGCGGTATGCCTTTGTATACTCAAAAATAATACCAATAATTTTTATTATTTGCAAAGTATGAATCGTGGTGTAATACATGTCATATTGGTGCCTAGTGTGTAAATCACATCTGAAAAAGACTTTGATCACAAGATCTACGAAAAGCGAGATGACTCTGCTCTTACTAGCTTGAACATTGCATTAATTATAGCAGCTGCAGGTGAGCTGCCCCCCTTTCTGCCAATATTTGTGATGTATGGTATGATGTCTTGTTTTGATAGTGCTTGTTTTGATTCAGCCGCGCAGACAAACCCCACAGGAATTCCAATTACTAGCGCAGGACGAGTAACTCCTTCTTTGACCATCTGAATTACCTCCATTAATGCAGTAGGCGCATTGCCTATTACCACAATACCGCCGTCCATGTCTGATGCTGCCTCCCTCATTGATACTTGTGATCGGGTCTTGTTCTCTTTTTTTGCTAGCTTCATAATGTCAGGCTTTGATATATTACATATTGTCTCATTTCCAAAGTCTTTGAGATTTTGCTTGTTCATTCCTCCGATTACTCCATTAACATCAACTATTATGTTACAACCAGCCTTCAAAGCATTCATGCCATTTTTAATAGCATCGCTGTGAAAGACAATCTTGTTCTTGTCTGCAAAATCAAAGTCTGCAGTAGAATGAATTATTCGTCTAACAATGGGCCACTCCATGCTATCAAATTCGTGTGAGCCTATCTCATCGTCAATCATCTGCATACTTGCATCCTCAATTGACTGACCCTTCCTAGTCTGCATCTTGTACCTCCCTTGCCCTCTCTAGTATCAACTCTATCATTGCAGGGTCTGCACCAATATGTTTTGTAATCAAGGCATCTTTCAGATCAAACTTTGCAAGTGCTGGCACCAAATCTTGATTGATGTCAGTCTTTACATGTGCCCCCTCATGTAGAAAATAAAACACAACAACTAATACCTCGGGATTATCCTGCTTGCATCTCCTTACTCCCTCAAAGATATCAGGCTGTTCTATCTCCAACCAACACCTGCTCACATTTCTGTATGATTCAGTTAACCCATTTACAATATAATCCAGTGACATCTGTGCATTGGGGTCCTTGCTTCCATGTCCTACTATCATCACATCTATTTTATCATCATCTAGGGTTATGCCGTTTCTTTCAAGTGCAGATGTTATCCTGTTTTTGACAATCTTTATCATGGTCTTGTGCATGCTCATCTGTTTTGTTACAACAAACTTTGTCTTGGTGTCTTGCTGAAACTTCATAACATCAGTTACTGCATTTTTTACCTTTCTTCCGGGATAC
>DAXZ01000023.1:0-3262 GCA_002506665.1 Nitrosopumilus sp. UBA526
CCCTTGCTGCTAGCTGCACTGTCTGTTGCAAGTATTCCTATCTGTCGTGTCTTTGATCTTTTTCTGGCATCCGTTAGTGGTGGTTTTACATCAACTATTCTTCTTGTTGCCACATCCAGCATAATGCTAGGTGTATTTGATGCTACAACTATTATGTCAGGAGAAAACTTTGTCTGGAGCAGTTTGATAGAGTTTTGGATTATTTTGGATAGCTGGGCCTTGGACTTTGTTCCATAAGGATAATTCTGCTGGTCTGCAAAATATATGATCTCAGACCTTGATATGCTTTGAATTGGTTTGATTATCGACAGCGAACCTAGACCCGAGTCAAATATTGCTATCTTTGCCATAAGAAATCATTCTAAATCAGGGTAATGTTTGTTAGCTAAATTTACCCCAAAGTTGATCTAAATGCACACCGTCCATTAAGTCCAAATTTCTAAACCATCAGCCATGCCAAAATTTGATAAGACTTGGTCTAGTCAAGAGACCCAAGGCGTAACTAGCAAACTTCGTGAAGCAGTAAAGCCTCAAGGTGCATTAAAACCACGGATTCAGATTGCAGTGAACAAACTACAGGTTCAGATCTCAAAGATGGATTCTATGTTAGGTAAGCTGCACGAGAGGGATGCACAACTCTTTCAGAGAGTCGTGACTGCAATGCAGCAGCATGACACTAACACAAGCAGAGTTCTGTCTAACGAATTAGCTGAAATTCGCAAAGTTACAAAGATGCTCGGCAACGCAAGAATGGCACTAGAACAAGTCCAACTAAGACTGACAACTATTCATGATCTTGGTGATGCTATGGTAGCAATCGGACCGGCAATGTCTACAATGAAGGGATTAAAGTCATCGCTAGGAAGATTCATGCCAGAGGCTGACTCAGAACTGAATACCATGACTCAGACACTTAATGGACTGATGATGGATTCACTTGCAGGAGATTCATTCAACATGGAATCTGATATTTCATCTGAAGAAACAGAAAAGATTTTGCAAGAAGCAGGTGCAGTAGCTGAGCAACAGGTGGTAAATAAATTCCCATCTGTACCATCCTCAACTGGACTTTCGTCACAATCCACTACTACTACTCCTTTTGAGTAGGACTGATTGGAACGAACAGCCCATTTTTTTGTTTTAATCTGTTAGAGAGGGTTCTGAACTATTCACATAGATGTATGGTGGACAGATCTAATATGATAAAGGCCCAGGGCATAGTTGTCACACGTACCCAGACAATGCCCGTCAGCACATCCAAGCAAATGATATAGTTACCCTGTTGATATTATATCGTCATAGTATAATAAAAATATGATCTTTGGTATACCAATTTCAAATTATTTGTATTTACTCCTAGATTTTTGATAAATTATACGGGACATAATTTAATGAATTAGGAGTAAGGCCCGAGGCATAGTTAAACTCATGGCACTACAACACTTGCCCGTCGGCTTATTGACGCCCATGATATAGTTACCTCGTTAATATTATACCGTGACGGTATAATAAAAATACTACTATGAGGAGATTTGGCATATAGGCACAAATCCCGAGATTCTGGGCAATGAGATGTATGTTCCTGTCATCAAAGCGGTGTGATTATCTTGGAGGAATCAGTATCCAATAGAATCTCTTCACCGTTTGATAGTGAATCAAATTCTACATCTGATATAATTACGAGTGGAATGTTTGCTAGTGCGCATCCGGTAGCTACTGTAAGATCCGCTTTTTTACAGACCATTGCCGTAGGTGCAACATCATTTGATTGTATAGAATATATCGTATATGCACCAACGCTACTTCCTACTCCGCCCGGAAAGACCAAGATGCTGTCCTTGACTGATTTTTGATACAGGTCATGGTTTTTGTCACTGATTATTCCTGATTTTGTATCAACTGTACCTAGAAAGTTGATTGGTGTATTGGATTTGAGAATGCTGCCCCTTACTCTGCCTTTAACTAGAACCTTCATCTTGTCTCATCTTTGATTATCTGGGAGAGGGGTTTTAGATTTACATCTACACCGTTTGAATTTTTAAGATAGAACGCTCCCTTGATGCTGTTTGTAGTTACTGCATCTACCTCATCCTTGTTAATCAGGGGAGACAGACAGGTACAACAGTCAGAGAGTATCTCACAGCCTGCACGTTTGAGCTCAGCAGTATATCCAATCTTGGTTGCTTGTTCCTTTACAGTCCTAGGAGTAAATATCATACATCTCTTTTGGAAAGAGCGGCCTTTGAGTCTGTCTTTAATATCGGCAAGCTCATCTAGTCCCAGTTGAGGACTTCCTAGTGTAATCAGATCACCTTTTTCACAGGTGTTTAGTTCGTCATGGATGTTTTGCATCTCTTTTTCATCAAAATCTATGTTTTCACACTCGGAGTCTCCCTCACCAAAGATAAACTTGGCACAGGTTCCCGATGTTCCCATTCCCCCACACATTGCCTTGGTCTGTCTTTTATCCATCTTGCCAAGTCCATGTACATTAACAGATGTATCACCTACCTTTCCTGCAAAAAACCCAAGCATTCCATATGCTAGCTCATCGGGATTCTCAATGTTCATCCGGATTGTAATGTTTGCAGAGTCTTGTTGGAACTGTGGACTCTTTCCAACAATGGCGCTGGCCAGAGCACTAAACGCACTCTCCTTGTTAGTCCTTAGATTATCATACGAGTTTGCATGAATTGCGGCATTGCTCTCTGCAAAGGCAACCTGTGTTCCGCCTGCGGGAATATCAAAGATTTCATAAGGAATGCAAGAAAATGACGGAATGACTCCCATCGATTCATAGGAATTTCTGATGGAGAGTTGTTTTGAGACAAAGTTTTCATCCAAACCATATCTTGATACACTATCAATGTCAAATCCCATTGGGTTTAGAGTTGTCTTTACTCTGACTCTGGCATCCCGGCTCACATCAGAGAGAAACTCTTCTCCGGCATCGCCAATTGTGTTATAGTTTACACCCGATAGATGAGCCCACTCTATTGGAACTAGTCTTTGGGCATCAGTTGCCTCACCTGTTGCTACAAGGATTCTGTATGCCATCTGTAATATTTTGCCTTGCTCGCCTTTTAATGCAGATTCCTCATCTCTGGTTAGTTCCAACAGAATTCCTTTATTATCACAGGTATAATACTTGTGTATAGTTGGAGACAAAAAAGATTCTTTCTGGAATGATGGCCACGATGGATGCTACAAGGCCACCTAGAATGACTGCACTAAGGGAGCTTCATGAGGCAGAGACTGGTCC
>DAXZ01000023.1:3358-4261 GCA_002506665.1 Nitrosopumilus sp. UBA526
CAGCTTGCAGGAGCCAGGGTCAGAGATGTTGAGAAGATAATACGATCAATTGGTTTCTTTCATGTAAAGGCCAGGAGAATAATCGAGGTGGCAAAGATTATTGACAAGAGGTACAGGGGCCGAGTTCCAGATGATCTAGATACTCTAGTACAGCTGCCAGGTGTTGGAAGAAAGACTGCCAACTGTGTTTTAGTATATGCGTTTGAGCAGCCTGCAATCCCAGTTGACATTCATGTTCATAGAATCTCAAACAGACTGGGATTAGTTGATACAAAGACACCAGAGGAGACAGAACAGGAACTGATGATAAAGATAAAGAAAAAATACTGGCTTGAGATAAACGACACTTTTGTGATGTATGGTCAGAACATCTGCAAGCCCATATCACCAATGTGTGGTGTTTGCAAGATCAAAAAACATTGCAAGTTCTTCAAGTCTAAGAACGCTTCTTTGTGACAAATAGTATGGCAACAATTATTCCTATCCCAGCTGCTACATAAAACGGAAACAGTGCAAAGGCATTCTTTGCGGGATCGCCGGACAGAAATTCAATTATCATGCTTCCAGAACTCGTTGCAGGGGGATCAGTAGAGCCTGCCATTCCATGAACAGAGTATGAATGGATTGCAAACAGTCCTATATCCAGATTAGTAACTACAATTCTAGCTCCGTTGTTCACAGTGAGCCCTGCTCTGTCAGTGTAAGATATGATAGACTTTGTTGAAGGATACCAGCCCCGGTCAAGATCCCTATGAACTATGATATAGCCCTCCTTTGGGGTCTGGACTGCCACCCAGAACCTGTGGTCAGGCTGTGGGCCCATGCCAACCTCGATAAACTCGTCAAACGTCTCTTGATCATATATCCTTAGAACTGCATTTCCGTCTGGATTTGCATATAGCA
>DAXZ01000023.1:4403-9047 GCA_002506665.1 Nitrosopumilus sp. UBA526
TAGGAACAGATCTGATTGAATAAAAATCTAATCTACAAACGGTCTTGGATGATCTAGTATTACTTTGGCAACTTCTGGTCTTAGAATAAATTTGGATGGTGCCTGACCTTTTTGAATCATCTCCCTGAGTGCGGTTCCGCTTATCTGTTCTCTGAGGTCATCACCGTGTGGGCATGCCTTGGGGGTGGTATATGTAAGACATTGCTTGCAATAAAAGAACGGTGGGAAGAATACCGGGGAGATCTCAAGCTCTGGATAGTCACCAAAGATCTTTTGTGCTGCAAACGGATCATAGAACTTTGCTACACCTGCATGGTCTCGTCCTATGATAATATGTGTACAGCCATAGTTCTGTCTCATGATTGCATGGTGGATTGCTTCTTTTGGACCTGCATATTTCATCTCGGTGTGTAGTGTACCTAGCTTGCACCTGTTCTCAGGATAGTACAGCCGTATCATTGTCTCATAGCACTTTACAATCACCTCATCTACAAAGTCACCAGACTTTTTCTTGCCTATGATTGGGTTTACAAACACGCCATCACGTGTCGTAATTGATGTCTTTTGGAGCATCTCATGTGCCACGTGTGGTGGATTTCTGGTCTGAAAAGCACAGATAGTCTTCCATCCTGCCTTGGCAAAGGACTCTCGTGTCTGGATTGGAGTCATTCTGTTCTTTCTAATCTCAGTATCATCAGGTCTTTGGACATAGTCAATCTTTCCACCGACTAGATGGTCTTTCATAGACATTGTCTTTGCAACACCCGGATGCGATAAATCAGTTGTTCCATAGACTCCCTGTACGGTCTTTTTTTTATCAAAAGAGTATGTCTCATCAACGTGTAGTACGGCAACTCCTGTTCCCTGTGGATTTTTCAGCAGGACATCTGTTGCGTCTCTCATAGATGACGCAGTGTTTTCATCAACATCAAGTATGATAGGTATGGTCCAAGCTAGATCATTTGCGAGTCTTCCACGTAAAACCACGCTCTCAAAGTCTTGCTGTCCTAGTGGGCCTTTTAACGGACTAAAGATTCCATCTGCAATGTTTTCAATGTCATTTGCAAGACCGTCATTTATCGTAACTGAGAACAGTCCTGCAGTATCGACTTTGGTAATTCTGTTTACCAGTGTTCCGCCGTGTGGTTTTATCGAGTTTGCAGACATGATAAATTAACCACTATGGGTCTATATGAAGCCCACATTCCTTGTTGCCGTTTTGTTCCCACCACCATCGGCCTGCCCTGACATCCTCTCCGGGCTTTGTTGCCCTAGTACATGGCTCACACCCAATACTTGTAAAGCCCGAGTCAAGCAGGCTGTTGTATGGTACATTGTTCTCTTTGATATATTCCTGGATTTGATTCCAGGTCCAGTCAATGATAGGATTGATCTTTAGTATTCCTCCATGACCAGAATCTAGCTGAAAGATAGTAGCGTTTTCTCTGTTTTTTGTTTGATCTCGTCGTAGTCCGGTAATCCAGCCATCAAGGGTACCAAGTATCTTGTTCATTGGATTTACCTTGCGAATCTCACAACACAGTTTTCTGTTCTCCACACTCTCATAAAACAGATTCATTCCTTTATCTCTGACCATCTCCTCGACTTGGTTTGTGTCAGGAAATAGCACCTCGAGATGAATGTTGTATTTTTTGCGTACTGCATCCATAATATCATAGGTCTCTTGTGGCAGTCGTCCTGTATCTAGAGTAAAGAATCGAAAGTCTGGATTAATCTTTAGCATGATATCCATTACTACGGCATCTTCTGCACCAAAACTTGATGCCTTTGCAACTCTGGGATGAAGGTTCTCAGATGTCCATTGCAGTGCTTCTTTGGCAGTCTTTATCTTTGAGTTTAGATCATCTACTTGTTCTTGTGTGTATACTTTCACGTATCTACCTAGGACTGTTTGTTTTATATTGATTGCTCAGAGTCTAATCTATAAGCAAGTGGAGTTCAAGACAGAGAAATGGACAAGATATCATATGTCATAGTTTTTCCAACCATATTCTCAAGAAAAAAGATTCCTAGTCTAATATCAAATATCAAAAAGATTCTCAAAATAAAGAATCAGGGATTCAAGTCTGTAAAGCGTGATGGTGATATAATTCTAGTTGATGCAAATGATCCTGTGTTTGCATCGTCTGCTATCAATCTGCTCTTTGGGATTGAAAAGATTGCAATTGCAAGGCAGATAAGAAATGACTTTGAGAGCATTGTCTCTGAGATCACCTCTGTAGGTGGTAATCTGCTACTAAAGGGGGAGAGGTTCCTAGTAAGAGTGGATGGAGTATCAAAGGGATTTGTAACAAAAGACGTGGAGATTGCTGCAACATCAAACATTATAGAGAAAAAATCAGAACTGGGGGCCAGTCCCGGAACAGATGATAACTTTGAAAAGATGTTGTATACGTATCTGACAAGGGATAATGCATATGTCTGCATCTTTGCAGACAGGGGTGGTGGTGGCATTCCATACAAGCCGCAGGGACAAGAGACTATCTGCGCCATATATGATGAGATCTCTGCAGTATCGTGCTTTGAGACTATCAAGCAGGGGTATAATACAAAGATACTAGTCTGTTATAGAACCGAGTCAGAACTGATAAATCTTGCAAAGATGATAAATCAGATAATTCCAAGACTGGCTCAAGACCGTGTTGAGCTAGAGTTTTTGCATCTCAAAATCAGTCCACACGGGGTTGGAAATTATCTAGTCTATGTAAACTCGATACTAGAGATATTGTTGCGATACTCCAGCAGTCGTGTATCACTGGCATTATCCCCTCTGGTATTCTCGTCTGACTTTGTGGATAATTCGTTGAGACTAGTGTTTGCAAGAGATAAAATTCCAATCATGCCGCTTGCCGGAGTCGACGCCGGTATGTGGGATGATATAAAGGAGATCGGGCAGGAGAAGAGCATCAAGAGACTAGAAAAGCTAGTCACCGTTACAGCACAGGATATTCCGGTATTTGCAAAAAAGGAGGTAGAGTATGCCCTCAGAACAAAGAAAAAGATCACGATTCGGGCAGGCCACAACAATGTTCATGATATTTTAGATTCATTTGAGAATCATTGAGAATTTAAACGGGATATGGCGGGTCTCATATTGTGCTCAAGATAGGAGAATTCATCTATCCATGGGGGAGTGGCCACTATTCACGGATGATGAGGCTAAATGAAGCTCTGAGAATACACATCAGAGAAGAGTTTGAGGTCCATCTCTCAAGCAAAGACCACGTTTATGAGAAACTGTTGAAAAAATTCCCCGACCAGAGAGAAAAGATACATGAGATTTTAATGCCGACACCTGTCGATGGCAAGTTTGGTCCGAGTGTCTCAAGGTCATTGATGAATCTGTTGTTGCCAGTCTCAAAGAATCCTCCACTGGTAAGACAGATTGCAAACTATTTGAGAGAAGAGAGAAGGCTCTATGACAGAGAAAAGTTTGATATTGTCATAAATGACGGAGATATGGGATCAAATGTTCTAGCAAGAAATAGAAACATCCCCAGCTTGTTTGTAACAAACCAGTTCAGACCAAGACTGTACAGCTCAAGGGTATATCTTTATCCGTCACTGATATTTGTTGCAAAGCAGATTGCCAAGGCAACAAAGATTCTTGTTGCAGACTCGCCGCCTCCATATACAATGTGTGAGTATAATCTTAATTTTACCAAGGATGTAGAAAAAAAGATCATCTATGTTGGACACTTTGCAGACAATAAAAAGACTGATGGAGAAAAAACAGACCTTGAGAGACTGGTAAATGATTGCGAGTTTGGATACTGGATGAGGACAGGAAACAAGTCAACTAATGACGGCACCGGTCAGAGATATGAACAGGTGTTTGCACAAGATGCCATGAGAGACGAGAAGAGAATAGTCTCGCATGCAAGAGATGATCCTAGCATAGACTCGGTACTGGGAAGAGATGGCAAGAAATATTCAATAACAGACGCACTAGAGAAAAATATTGATTGGATACAGATTGATGTGGGCTTTCTATCTGAACATGAGAAAGCGGCAGTCTTGGACATGTGTAGATATGCTGTAGTAAACGGTTCCCACACAGTAATGGGGGAGATAATGGGAGCAAAGAAAAAGCCCATAGTCGGGATTCCAATCTATGATGAACATACAAATAATATCAGATGGGCAGAAGAGAAGAATCTAGGTGTGCTTGCCGTCAAGACAGACCAAGTAACTCGGGCCATAACCAAGATAAAGGCAGAATATGACACATTTCAGGACAGTTTAAACGAGTTTGCAAGGAATTTTGTTCCAAATGGGGCAGAGAACTCGGCAAAAATAGCTGCTCAGACCCTAGAGGAAAAGAGATAATAGATTATTTTGGATGGTTTTGTTCGTCTGGCACGCGGGATTTCGATGGGCGAACGGACCGTAAGGGATGATGAAAAAATCCGTGTGTCAGATAGTATATGATTGTGGGAACGCTTTTATGGAAAAAATTAGGGCAGAGGTATAGTGCCTAACTGTCCAGAATGTACATCACGAGAGAAGAAGAAGGTAGAAGCCAAGTATGCAGTAGATGTTCTAGAAGAAGATAGGAACAGGGATGACTTGTTCAAGCTCTTTGATGAGATTGACATCCCAATGAAGATGGATGAGAAGAAC
>DAXZ01000059.1:0-3564 GCA_002506665.1 Nitrosopumilus sp. UBA526
TCCAAGTTCTCAATTTATGTATGATGTAAACTTTTGTATATAGAATATCTCACCGTATAGTATAATGGCCAAGAAGAAGGTAGTTGCATTGCTGTCTGGCGGGCTTGACAGCCAGCTTGCAGTAAGAATGATGCAGGAGCAGGGCTTTGATGTGTCAGCTGTTGCAATCAAGACTCCTTTTTGTGATTTTGACTGTGGAAGGGGATGTGGATTTGAGATCAGGGAGAGGGCCGATGATCTCAATGTAGAACTAAAGACAGTCTATCTCGGAGATGAATATATCGAGATGTTAAAGAAGCCAAAGCACGGGATAGGCGCAGGATTTAATCCGTGTGTTGACTGTAGAACAATGATGTTTGATGCTGCAAAGAAGCACATGGAAGAGATCGGTGCAGAGTTTATTATCTCAGGAGAGGTGTTGGGTCAGCGTCCAATGAGTCAGCATGCGCCGTCACTGAGTATCATTGAGAAGGAGTCGGGTCTGGCAGGAAAGATTGTCAGGCCGTTATCTGCAGGATTGTTGCCGGCAACAGATGCAGAGAAAGATGGTCTTATCAAGAGAGAGAATCTTGGTATGATAAAGGGAAGAACGAGAAGAATGCAGTTGCAGATGGCAAAGAGATACGGCATTGAGAATCCCCCAAATGCTGGCGGCGGTTGTCTGTTGACAGAGCCGCAGTTTGGAGTAAAGGCAAAAGACTTGTTTGGCCATGTCGAGACACCAACAATAAATGATATTGATCTGTTGAAGATAGGCAGACATTTTAGATTAGATGAGGAGACAAAGTTTGTTGTTGGAAGAAACAAAGATGAGAACGAGATGATAAAGGCACTTGCGTTGCCAGGTGATATTCTGCTTGAAGCAAGAGACTACATGGGACCAGTCTCAATACTGCGCGGGAAGAATGCAAGATCCCACACAGAATTTGCATCATCAGTGACCCTGAGATATTCTGATGCACCAGAGACCGGACATGGTATCATCTCTGTCAGAGATGGGAGTCTGACAGAACAAGTCAGCTCAGAGTGTGCAAAAGAGCATTCCTACATAGGATTTAGAATGTAGGCATGAAATTTTTTAAAGATTAGCCACAACTAAGGAAGAGTTTTTGAGGGAGTAGATCTCATTTTCATCAAGGATGCAAAAACAAGAAAACCCCACATATCTCAAAGCCATAACGATAAGGGATATCAGCGATGTCCATTCCATCAGGGAGGATATCAAAAAGGAAATGATACTGATTCTAAGGGTTACGCCGTTGGCACAAAGAGATGTAGAACAGCTTCGCAAGGTAGTCGAAGAGTTGTATGCTGTTGCAAAGGATGCTAGTGCAGAGATCGCAAGACTGGGCGAGGAGAGAATTATAATTGCACCGTCTGGCATAAAGATCTGGAGACCCGAGTACGATCTAAAATAGTTTGATCGCTTCTTGTATCTGTGGATAGTGTGCAGGTACCTTGTACATCCGTCTGACATTCATTGCAAGGCTCTCTGATTTCTTGCGTTCCCCGTGATTGACTAGTACACGACGAAGCTTTGGTCGCAGTCTCTGTACAAATGACATTAGCTGGTTGTAGTCACTGTGTCCACTAAAGCCGTCTAGTTTCTCAACACTGCAGTTAATTGAGACGGCCTCGACTTTGCCTTCCTTGCCTAACATGGTAGCTTGTTTGGAACCATCAAGAACTCTACGTCCCATAGTTCCGTTTACTTGGTAGGAGACAAACAGTACCTTGTTCTTTTTGTCAGGCGCAATGTTTTTGAAATATTCCAAGACAGGTCCGCCCTCTAGCATTCCAGACGTTGCCAAGATAATGCACGGAGTGTCATCCCGCATAGGCTCTTCTCTGGCATCGGCGTGTTCAATGTTGGTAAAGTATTCCGAGTCAAATGGATTGTCATCAGTCTCTAGGATCTTTTGTTTGAGTTCCCTTGCAAGATATTCAGGATATGACTCGTGTATTGCCGATGCCTCAGATATCATTCCCTCTGTAAATACCGGAGCCTCGACCATCTCACCGGACTTCATATAGTGATCAATTACCATCATGATCTCCTGTGCACGACCTACGGCAGGTATGGGTATCAGCACCTTGCCTCCGTCTGCCAAGGTATTATTTACTGCGTTGATAAAGGAGGATTCGACCTCCTGTCTGGTAGGCTGGATGTCCTCTTTGAGACCATATGTACTCTCAATGAGTAGCGTCTCTACTCTTGGAAAGTTCCAACTAGCGGCCTCGAAGAGGATACTCTTTCCGAACTTTATATCACCAGAATAGACAAAGTTATGATCCCCGTTTCCAATATGAAAGTGGCACAGGGCGGAACCTAGAATATGTCCTGCATTTGCAAGTACAAGCTTGATGTCAGGGGAGATATCAGTTACTGTTCCATACGGCAGGGTAATAGTCTGCTTCATGATCTGTTTTACATCCCGCTCAGCATAGATTGGCGTTCTGCCCTGAGCTGCTGCCACCTTGATTGCGTCTAGCTGTATCAGGTTCATCATGGGTAGTGTCGGCTCGGTACAATAGATTGGCCCCTTGTATCCATATTTACACAGCGTGGGTAGAAATCCTGTATGGTCGAGATGGGCATGGCCTATTACTACGGCATCAAGCTCATCTAGGGTCAGGTTAAGAGAGTCTAGTCTGGGAAATGCATCCATTGGGGAGCGAGCGCCTGGATTTATTCCGCAGTCAATTAGGATCTTGCTTTCTGGAGTTGACAGCAGCAGTGAGGATCGTCCTACCTGACCAAATCCACCAAGAGTATAAAGTGACACCTCGGTTCTCGGAGATAGACGGGGTCTAAAGATATCATCACCTACCTGTTTGAGCTGCTTGTTTCGCTCAGAAGAGGATTGCTTCAGAGTCGCATTGATTGTCTGAATGGTACGTGAGGGGATGGTGGTGGCCTTTCGGACACGTAGCCTCCAGCCTATGCTCTCAGTAACTTTGGCGTGGTTGAACTCTTTTGCATTTCTCTGCAATAACCACGGTCTCTTTACCTCAACAGACACCTCGCCGGTTGCAGTATCAAAGATTGCTCCTTGCAGATTTGCCTCTTTTGGAACACATTCAGCTAGAATCTTTCTAGCCTCATCCTCAGGCTTGCGTATTGATTCATCTGTCCTGACAACTATTCTCTTTTTGATTATGTTTACAAGATTAGAGATGGTATCGTTGTTTTCCATCAGATAGCGGGGCGAGTTTGTGTAAAGGGCTATTCGTGGTCCCTCATACTCTATCTTTGTGACACTTGCCTCCTTGGGTATACTTTGCAGTATGGTGGCCATTATATTCTGGCTACTAGGAGGTAACTCTCTTGGTTGTTGTTTTCTTTGCATTAAATCACTAAAGTTCGATTACGGCTTTCTTTTGCTCGCCTGTAAGTAAACGAAAACCGTCCTTGTCCATAATTGCGACATTGATTCCGTCGCCTGTACCAATATTTCTAACTATTGCGGCCTTTACTGCCCGTAGGGCTATGTGCTTTGCATCCTCAACTGCAAGGTTCTGTACATACTCTTCCTCAAGGAGGCCATAAGCTACCGGAGAGCC
>DAXZ01000059.1:3630-7984 GCA_002506665.1 Nitrosopumilus sp. UBA526
CCAAGCAGTATATCGGCCATGAAAGGATAACCCCTGTTCTGGTGAAATATCAGTGAGCAGAGCCTTGCAAGTGAATGGATTGAGATTGGGTTTTGTTTTTCAACCCTATGAAGGTTGGAATGATAGCGGAGGATATCTACAATGTTTTGTGCGTCTGCAACACCTCCGGCTAGGGTCAGTCCTGCATGTGAGTCGATCCGTTGGATCTTCATGGTATTGTTGTTTGCAATAAAGTAGCCTGCGCTAGCCCTCATATCGGCACATAATACAACGCCGTCTTTGGCCTTGATACCTACGGTGGTAGTCCCATGCAAAATTTTCTCTTCAACATTGTTTGCCAAAAAATACACCTATGATTATGAATTAAGTGACATCTGACCCTTTTAAATAACTTTTTGATCCCTTCAAACCATAAATAATGACAAGAAATCAAGATCGCATGAAATCGCATAGAATGGAGCTGCCTAGGCTCATCGAGGTAGGAGAGAACAACATTGGTGATTTTGGAAGATTTCTAAGGTCACTAAGCAGGCCGGAGAGGGTATCGCTGATCGCTGGAACAAATGTTCAGAGAATCCTAAAGAGTACAATTGAGAGATCGCTGAGATCAAAGAGGATTCGGTTTGTCTGGCATACCTCGACTGATAATCATGTACGGTCACTGAATCAGATTCAAAGAGATGTCAAAAAAGACGGCTCTGACCTGGTTGCAGGGATAGGCGGAGGCCGTTCTGTAGATACCGCGAAATTGATTTCATACAATCTAGACAAGCCGTTTGTGAGTTTGCCGACTGCGGCATCTCATGATGGGATGGCCAGTCCGTTTGTATCAGTCAAGAGTGACAAGCCTCACTCCATAGTAGCTACTGCGCCGATGGGAGTATTTGTGGACATTGGTATAATTAAGAAAGCGCCTGCAAGGCTACTGGCAAGCGGTTGTGGAGATCTTGTTGCAAACATCATAGCAGTAAGAGACTGGCAGCTAGGTCACAAGAAGACGAGAGAGTACTATGGCAGATACGCCGCAGACTTGGCCATGATGAGTGCCAAGATAGTCATGGAGAACTCGGGTATGTTTGCAAAGAAGGGATTGGATGCCAGGGTGATTGTAGAGGGCTTGATCAGTGCAGGAGTTGCGTCCTGTATTGCCGGAAGCAGCAGGCCATGTTCTGGTGCAGAACATCTTGTTTCACATGCACTTGACAAGCTTGCTCCCGGAATTGGACTTCATGGAGAAAAGTGTGGGCTTGGCTCCATAATGATGGCAAAACTGCAGGGACAGGACTGGAAGAAGATCATAAAGACCCTGAGGGATGTGGGAGCTCCTACAACTGCAAAGCAGATTGGTCTCAAAGCAGACACAATAGTAGAGGCCTTGACCATTGCGCAAGATTTGAGGCCAGAGAGGTATACAATTCTAAAAGAGATTAAAATGACACAGAGACGGGCAACAAATCTTGCAAAGAGTACCAGAGTAATTTAAGAAGTCTTTTCTTTAGTCACGTGTGTTGCAGGTGGTTTTTCATGCTGGTCTGTAGGTTTATGCTCTTTGTTATTCTCTGGTGTTGTGCCGGGTTTCTTTATAGTAGTAGTATGTGTTTCAACAAAATGTACCTTCTCTAGCGTTGGAACAAACTTGAAGATGTCTAGCTGGACAAACTGTTTTTGTATCGGTAATCCTTCAGCACGTATAATTTCCAGAGGAATTTTAATAGTTGCTTCTTTGTCTGTCAGGTCAAAGGTGATTTTTGAGTCTGTTGGAGGAAATCTTTTTTTGATAATCTCATCAATCTTGTCACTTGGAGAGTCAAGGGATCGAATTACTTTGACATCATACAGAATTGTTCTTCCGGCATGTATGTGGTTGTAATCCATCTGGACTCTGCCAGAGCCGATAAAGCGGATAATGCCTCTTCTGTTGTCAATGTCAATTACATCACCCACCGAGACTTTGTCTGCATCGTCTCCTAGTTTTCTGACGGGAATCATTCTAACTTTGCCAGGATCCCTCTGACCAAAGGCTTTGTCTGGCTCTACCTCAACTGTGATCTTTTCTCCAACTGCAGTTTTTGCAAGTGCCTCATCAAGCCCCTTGAGGACAGGATAGGCCACATCGCCAATGGAGACTAGTTTTGGTCGATACTGTATTTGTTGGTCATGAATGGAATGTTTCTTTGCATCTTCTTCAATGGTGGTATCAAAGATTACCTCAGAGTCTTTTACCCTTGCAGTATAATCAACAAGAATTAACGAGCCCTTATCGAAAGTCATTATGTTGGATCTCGAATTTCCTTATATTAAGATTCAGAGAGTACATAGTTTCTCTTCTGCTGTCTTGAGTCCGGCCGCAGCATCTGTGTCATATCCCATCATTGCCAACGTAGATGAGATTGCAGAGATGGTTCTCATTACATGATATGGACTGACCTCACCCATACATCCTACCCGAAATACCTTGCCCTTTAGGTCACCAAAGCCGCCAGCAACTAGGACCTTGAACTTTTCAGCTAGTGTGCTTCTAAAGGTCTTGTCTTCCAGACCGTCCAGATAGTTTAATGCGACAATTGAGATAGAACGATCTTCTTGCCTTGCAAACGGTGTCAGTCCAATTGCACTAAGCCCAGAGTATAATGCATCAGAGCAGACCTTGTGACGCTTATAGACGTTAGGTAATCCCTCCTCTAACAGTATTGACAGCGCTTCTCGGTATGCATAGAGCAGTGGCAATGCAGGAGTAAAGGGAGTGTGTTTTGATTCCTCGTAATAAGCAAAGTATCTTGCCAGATTAAAGTACATTGTTGCAGGTGGATTTGCAATCATGTATTTCTTGGCTTTGGCACTGACAGATATTGGTGAGATCCCAGGAGGAGCTGCGAGCGCTTTTTGTGCACCAGTCATACATACATCAATGTTCCATTTATCTACCGGAAGTGAAATACCACCCAACAAAGAGACCGAGTCTACTACATAGAAAGCATCATTTCGAGATGTCAGGTCAGATACCTTGTCAAGATAGTTTACCATCGTTCCCGTCGAGGTCTCGTTGTGAACTACATAGAAAGCCTTGACATCTTTGTTGTTATCAAATGCCTCTTTTACCTGATCAAAGGTTGCATTCTCTCCGGGTGGAGTTTGAAGCTTTACAACATTTGCCCCCTGACCTTCAATAAGCTGGGACAGTCTGTTGCTAAATTCCCCGTTTACTGGAATTATTATTTTATCACCTCTCTTGACTAGGTTTACAACACTTGCCTCTACAGCGCCTGTCCCAGAAGCAGACAGCGCTACAATGTCGTTTTGCGTCTCAAAGACCTGTTGGGTTTTCTCAACGACATCTGTGTATAGTTTTACAAAGTCATCACTTCGGTGATTAATTATTGGAGCAAGCATTGCCCTCATTACTCTGTTAGGTACGTTTGTTGGACCAGGAAGCATTGAGAGATATTCCATGTGCTAGCAGTATGTAATGGGGTTTATTTATAATTAGAGATTTTTCAGATGCCGGTATCTCTTAAAAAATTTCTAGTGCCTTGAGGAACCAGATCATCCCATTTTTGATCGTTATCCATTAGACTGCGAATATTAGTTCCAGACAATGATTCTCGCCTCAGAAACGGAATGGAGATGACCTGAATATCCCTCTTTGAATACAGGTGTTTTATCAGGTCATCATTTGAGAAGACTATCTTAAATTCTGGTACAATGGTATCTATCTTTTCAATCCACCTGACATGATCATCGACATCAGGAATGGGATAGATGGAGATCCTCGCCCTTGTCGAGTCATCAACAGATGAGAGGATCATCTCTCTTCGCTGTCTGTCTGTAAACGGGTTGTTCTTATCAATAGTCGCACCAGAGCTGCCCAAGCCCATCCATAGATTATCTGCCTTTGATAGTGCAAACCGTAATGCTTCAAGATGGCCCAAGTGAAAAGGCTGGAACCTTCCAATCAGCAGACCGTTCATACATACTAGAAAAAAAGTCCTTTTTAAAAAACTATCATATAAAGACCTAGGCGGCCAGAACATATAATGAAACCCTTAAAGATTGACGGAGGACACGGTGAGGGTGGCGGGCAGATAGTTCGTTCAGCAGTTGCACTCTCGTGCATTACAAGACGACCTATACATCTAGAGAACATTAGAAGTAACAGAAAGGTCTCGGGACTAAGACCACAACATCTTGCCGTAGTCACACTTGCTCAAAAGATTGCAAATGCCAGAGTTGTCGGTGCAGAGGTAGGATCAACTGAGTTAGAGTTTGTTCCAGGTGATGTTGAGAGTTTGGATTTGGTATATGATATTGGAACTGCAGGAAGCATTCCGCTGGTCTTGCAGGTCTTGATTCCGGC
>DAXZ01000001.1:0-6120 GCA_002506665.1 Nitrosopumilus sp. UBA526
CAGGAGTGATCAGAGTCACTGCATGGGGTTCCATACAGACAGATAGAAGGAATGATGATAGAAAATTTTGGAGCAGAAAATATACCTGACCATTCTACAATTTATCGAAGAATGCAAAAGATATGTTTGGAGAGTAGTGGTAAAAAGATATGGTTTGTTGATGGAGATAAAAAACAAGAGGTTATCCATCTTGCAGTGGACTCGACGGGTCTCAAACCCACAAGCATTCAATGTTATGACATAACCCAGAATATATTTTGAGCCACTAATTGTACAGTATTGTAAATCAGACTCTGCCAAGTTTGTGTGGGATTTCAAACCAACTCCAAAGTCTGTATGGCTTTTCAATTCAATTGCTAAGATGAGCATTTATTATACTAAATTTGCCACGGTCAGAGAATGTGATCAAGGCCACCATACTGCGGTGAACGTCTTATTTTTGTTAAAAGGTAAAGGGATTATTCATTGACAATCGATTCAAAAAAAAAATAACACATAATTTTCAGTATCATATATCATACTAATTCATAATTAATTAGCAGGTATTTTGTTTTGTTGTTGTATTTTTAATTTTTCAGATTCATGTTTCAAACATAATTCTGCAAATGCAACATCATCAAAATGAATATCCTTTAATGAATTCTTTTTCAATATTTTTGGATATTCACTATACTTTCTACGATTGATTGTTCTACCCCCTGATTTTGGTCTAAATCCTCCCCACTGTTTGAAAAATACAGCCACCTTTTGCTTTTTACACTGTTGAATAATGTCTAGAATCCATTCTTTTTCTACTGATCTGTAATGATGTCCACTCTCACCACCAATTATTGCCCAATCAACTCCTTTCAGATTTACTTGTCCTACAGGCCCAATTAGTGGTTCAAAACTTATGAATCGTGTATGGCATTTTACTTTGCGTAAATCATTGATTCTTGAAACAAAGTCTTGATTCTCTATACTTACACCCATCCACATAAAGTTTGGAATTTTATGTCCAAAGTATTTGAAAAATAATTCTGAAAACTCGGCCATTCTTTTTGGTCGTTTTGTGAGAATTTGATAATCATGCTGATCAGCCTGAATCATGGTTGCAAAACATTTTCCAGTAAATTCAAAAATTGATTGTTCGTGAAATAAATCAGACATGCTATTTACAAATATTTTACGGGGCTTTTTCCAGATTAATGGTAACTCGACATCTGATGGATGCTCAACATATTGAAATCCTTTTTTGTATTTTTGCTGTCCCATTGCTTTGAGTCGTTTTGTGAGGGTTTCAGCATAACAGTTCTTACATCCGGGAGAAATTTTAGAACAGCCACTTGTGGGATTCCATGTTGCCTCCGTCCACTCTATTTCAGAACCTGCGGCCATTATGATTTCTCTAAACTAACTGATCTTTAAATGTTAAAGACGTGATGGTTTATAACTTCTTACTGATAGTAAACATGGTACAAAGAAAACACCCCACAATATGGCCAATTAAAAATCATACTTTGGCAAAACATGAAATTCTAAAAGAATATCTCAATGCATGGATTCCTATTCTTGGTAGTACTTCAAATAGAATTGTTTTCCTGGATGGCTTTGCAGATCCGGGCATTTACAAAAATGGTGAAAAAGGTTCTCCAATTATTGCAATTCAAACTGCAATTACCCACTCAAAGTTGAAATCTGTCTCAGAAATCCGTTTTGTATTTATCGAATCTGATCCAGAACACTCTAAAATATTAGATCAGAGGATAAAAAAATCATCAATGTAACTGGTAGAGATCACAATGGGTTAAATTATCCTGATAACTGCATAGTTGAATTCGCTAAATCTTAAGAGAATGAGAAATATTTTATTTGTTGATCGATATTCTTTTTAACAAATTTGTAGATTGTAAACGCTTCGTCTCGAGACCTGATGTAGGATTCTATGTGGTAATAGTGCCCATCCATGCCACGAGATAGATCTAGTGGAAATCACTGACAGGCACAATACTAGATGTTACCCAAATACAAAAAGAGGAGACTGGAATTTGATCATCACATATCACTAATTTGTTATACTTTGGCCAAACCAAATACTAGAGCATTTTACGTAAGGAAGTCTAGGTATTAAACAACCATCATCTTCCAAAGTAGTGCGTTCACATGATGATAATGCGCCTGGTGGGGTTTCTGTTATAACAGTACAAGTTTCATTGAAAATCATTCCAATAACAGCTAATAATATTACAACAAGCCCAAATACAAAAAGTGGAGACTGGAATTTAATCATCGTAGATTAAGAGTTGATTTCACGTTTTCCCAAGCACTAAATGCCTTGTAATAATAAGATTCATTATCATAATCACAAAAAGCACGTGTATTATTTACATTAATTCTAGGTTGATTTTCAGATATAGATTCAAAAATACAGACAGTGCCTTCATGAACACCTACTAACTCAGATTCACCATTATGATGGTAAATTATTGGTGCTCCACTATCACCAGCTTCACTAACATAAGTAGACAATCCCATATTGGTATGATGATTTCTGGCAAAGTTTATAGCGGCATCTTTGAATAATAATGAACCACTTCTAGCACCATCAGTAATACTACCATAAATTGTCAAAATTTCACCACGCTCAACATCAGACAATACTCCTTGTGTAACATCAATGACAGTTCCATCATCTGCTTTCACTTTGCTACCTACAATAATATTTGGCTCGGTTATTGGAATAAAAGCGGCATCCACACCAGCCCCATTATAATAAATCACAAGGTCAGATGTTATTTTAGTTTCAAATAACCCTATAGTATGTTCTACAAATGTATGTCCAGAAGGTATGATTAAACCATGGCCAGCAACAACAATGCCTGCAACACCACTAGAATTAGTAGCTCCAATAGTCACAGTAGATGGTTCTCGAAACTCAATGCCATCTAGATCGGCCACAATTAAATAATATGGATCACCGCCATAAAACTCTGTTATAGGCGTCAAAGACCCTGTAAGCATCACAACAACATAAAATCCAGTAGAAGAAGAATTACCAGATGAATCACTAGAATTACAAGTTACAAGTGTTGTTCCTATTTCAAACAGACTACCACTAGGTGGATGACAACTGGCAGATACAGTACCATCAACAGCATCTATTGCATTAACTTCAAAGTTGACTCTAATTCCATTTGAATCTGAACTATCTACAGTAATTGTATCTGGAACTGTGATTACCGGCGGAGTATTATCTACGGGAGTTGTAATTGGTACAGACACGGTATTACTAAAAACATAGTTGGATTTTGACCCCACACCGTCTATATTTTCTGTATAATATGCCTTTACTCTGAATTTATAATCAGAGCCCTCATTTACTGGAGACAGACTAAATGATTCTGTTGTGGTATAAGATCTATCTATGGATCTGTTATTCTCATATGTATAGATCTTGTATTTTCTAATGTCATAATCTGGAGCGCCCCAAGTTACAGTGATTGTGCCACCATCTAGAACAGCTACCACATTAGTTGGGTGTGGTTCTTGTGGTTCAGGAGCAGGGGCGGGAGCAGGGGCGGGTGTTTGTGGTTGGGTAGGTACTGTGTATCCGGAACTGGTAATCTGTGTGGCATAGGTATTACATCTGCTTGTGGTATGAGTTGGAATACATCTGTCTTGATATCTTGTGTAATAGTAACACACTACGGATCCAGAACTGACAGTGCATGGTGAACTAGTTGATGGTGGGGGGTTTGGCACAGATGGCGTACTGGATCCCAGACTATCTGGATCCACGCCGTTATCTCTTAGAAAACCAGCATACAGAGTACATACCGCCTGATACCCGGACTGGACTGGGATACAATGATCAATATAGTACTGACTCCAGCTAAGAATTCTACTTTGAGATACTTCGAGTATGAACTCACCATACATTATCTCAATAGGAATATCATGTCCTATTGCAATCTGTAGCTCTTCTTCTTCATATTCAATACCGGCAATTGCCGCCATTGAATGCATCATGACTACTAGATCTTCTTTTTCTTCATCGACATAGGTCATCACAAACGGATAGTCTGGTGTAGAGTGGTCTCCCATGGACTGTCTCTCCATAATGCCTGACAAATCGCTGTGAGCTTGGTATAGTTCATTGACAATTCCTACAGGCCCAAAATCATCATCGTTTGGTATCAGGTTATCAAGGTTCATTGGAGGCGACTCATTTTCATTAGCAGAGAAAAAATCATCAGCACCGTATGATACAGCAGGAATCAAAAGGATTATTGCAAGTAAAGATAATTTCTGCACAAAAAGAATAATCAGACATGTTATATATGATTTTGTTGCATGATCCGTCCAAACACAGTAGTTGGTGTGTAAATCACATCCGAAAAATATTTGGATCACAAGATCTGAGAAAAGTTTGGTTTCCAGAAAGCGCAGATATGATGCCAGAACAAAAACTTGCAAAATAACATCTCCAAAGAGGCCAGATGCCACAAATGACCTGAAACGCAGCTTGAGCGAGAATAGTAAAAGTATGTCTTTTGATGGCCAGAGATAAATTGAGCCTGGTTTGGTTTAGAGATGAAAAACTAAGCATGACCTAACCAAATATGTTTATTAGTACATTCTACCAAGATGTATTACTGTTCCGCTGTGAATACGGCTGGGGTGACCGCAAGGAAAGCCCAGGAACAGGTTTAATATCTAATTGTGACATTTCCTTCAAATGGTTTTGTGTCAAATCGATAATATTGTTTGTAATAATTCTGAATATCTAAACAGATTCTTTCTTTGAAAGTTAGAAAAATATCCAAACATAGATTTGGTGCAAGCTCGCTATCAGATGAATCGATACCCCACACAGGAGTTTGTCACATAATTCACTCAAACATGATAGTTAGTTACATCCGAAAAATATTTGGAATATTTGATCTGCAAAAAGATTAGTGTATGGTATAATAATCAAATATGCGTGTCAAGTTCCATGTATGAAATCCGGATTTAGACATCCAAGTTATATTTAGAGACTGACAAAATTTGTTGACAGAGATCAAGTGATCATCTTTCTTGCATGAGACGCGACAGGGCTCAAACCCACAAGTATTCAATGTTATGACATAACCCAGAACGCATTTTGAGTCACTAATTGTATAGGGCATCATAACACCTATATCATAATGTAGATGGACATAATACCGTGACATGCTTTTGTGGATGTTCAAAGTATCAAAGAAATGCAGACGGATTCAAGATTGCGTGTGTAGGGTGCGGACATGGTCAGCAAAACCACGATGATAAATTCAGGGATGCGGCAAGAAAGAACGAGTCGCAGAGTCAGAAACGTGATGTAGACTTTGGGTGATATATCAGAGATGGGTTATGTATGGTTTGGGGCTCAGAACTCAAGATCCTCATCACCAATCAAAGGGATAGATACATCACTGCCCCAACATGTCATGGTATGGAGGATGACTTTTGAATCTTTATGCTAAAAAAACATTCTTGTAAACCAAGCCAAATGCCCTCTTTCAGGCAATTGTATGATAATAAAGACTGGCACCTGAACCCTGCAATAACCAATACTAGAATACCCAAGGTCGATTGATTGCCAGTTTGCGAATCCACAGCTTGATAATGACTTGGGGGGCCAGATCCCACACACGCCTAGAAGCCTAGTTTTTCATGAATGGCCTTTTCAAAAAGCTTGATAAATGGCCAAAGATTCAATCATTCAAAATGGTTACAATAGATATTCCGGCATCACTTGAGAGTTTTAGGAGGTTTGTCATCTCAAGTACATGCAAGTCATATGCTCCTAGGGCATATCTTGAGGATTTTGAGGTGTTTGCAGAAAGAGAAGACGGGCTTGGGGCAATTTATGTGGAAGCAGCAGACAAGGTTACACTAAAAAAGATTCGGGACATTACGTTTGTCAATGGAAAGGATGTTCTTGGGATAATATACAACTCTAAAAGCGGAAACACGTCCCTGAAATGGAGACAGATACGACGAACCAACGGCAAGGTCATTGGTGAGGCCTCTACAAACTCGCTTACAAACCTCTCAGAGTCTGGCGTCCTTACACTGGACTGGGTTGATAATTATCTGAAAAAAAAGGCCAAAGAGAGC
>DAXZ01000001.1:6241-7199 GCA_002506665.1 Nitrosopumilus sp. UBA526
ACAAGCAGGGTTGTAAAACAAGACCGGGACTATGCAAGACCAGACAAGGGGGAGCGGGTCCGGGTCAGGATTGCGTTAATAGCTGATAAAATATCACTTGATAACGTACTAGACAGGTTAAGGGTGGGCGGTACTATATTGGAGTCAAGTAATGATACCATACCACACGGGTCACACCACTCGCTTATTTTAAAAATAGGTGATGGGGTTACAATATGGAAAAAAAGATGGCAGGCGTCTGAAAAAAATCTCATAAAGTCAGGTGTTACCCAGACAGGCTTTGTGCTAGTTGCAATAGATACTAGTGAATGCGGTATTGCAAGACTGCGGGGAACGCACTTGGAATTTATGCCAAACATTTATTCCCGATATAGTGGAAAGAGATACAAGACTGACTTTGATATATCAAAGTTCTTTGAGCAGGTATGGCAGGCGTTGTCTTCCATGTATAAAGAGGGCGATAAAATTGTAATCTTTGGGCCAGGTGAGACAAAGCGGAGGTTTGGCAATTTTATCAAAATATCATGTGTTGTTGCCGACGGGATTGATTCTGGCGGCGAGGACGGGATTTACACGTTTAGCAAGTCCAAAGTAATGCTTGATATAATGTCAGATAGCAAGCTGGCAAAGGCGGCCGCAATAATTGACGAGATAATGATACATGCAAGCAAAAAGAGCAGGAAATTTACAATGGGGTATGATGAGACGTGCAGTGCAAATAAGATTGGGGCAGTAGAATCACTGGTGTTTTCTGAAAAAGTGATTATAGATAATGACGAGCAGGCTGTGATGGATTTTTTAAATGATGCACAAGGCAAGGGCGTGATGGTTTATGGTGTTGATTCAAGTACTGACATTGGCTTGAGGGTTACAGGTCTTGGCGGAATTGTGGCACATCAAAGATTGCAGCATGTGTAAATATCTCAAAAATAACGTCCATCTATTCCTGGAATCACAA
>DAXZ01000048.1 GCA_002506665.1 Nitrosopumilus sp. UBA526
CCTGGTTGGAAATCAGGCAGTCATCTTGTCGATGAACTTTACAGAGTTTGGCGACCAGTTCACAAAACCCCTCTATTACTCACTTGTCTCAACAATAATACTCTCAGCGATTGCACTTGTACGTGTAAATATTATACAGAGATCCTCGCTATTTTGGTACGGAATAACCACAGGGATAGGATTTATCGGAGGTTCAGGACAAAAGCCCCTCCCTACCACAATCCAGAATTTCAAAGACCACAGACTGCCGCCGTTGCAGTTTGTCATCTGGCAGTTCACAAAGGTTCTGCTCTTTGGAGCCTTTTTTGCAAACATCATGTTTGGATTTGCAGCAATGTCATTTATCGATGGCAATACCTTGGGAATTGAAAACCTGCCATCACTGTTCTCCCTGCCCTTTGTAACTCCTGCCATTGATTCAAGCTATGCAACAGAAAAAGTTGTTCCAATGATTCCGGCACTTGTAATACTTGTCCCTCCACTGCTAGCAGCAGTAGGACTGCGCCTGGTCTTGTATGTCGGAATACACAGGATAATCGGTGTAATCACGACATTCCTGCAAGACACCAAGGATGGAAAGCCACGATACCTAAACTATGTCTCCACACTTGAGGGTATAATGGGGATAGGAGTACTCTGGGCAAGCTTTAATCTCTTCTTTACTGATCAGATTGACTACAACACAAGATATGTAATTGGTGGCATGCTGATAATCGGCTTTGCACTGCTTGTGTTCTCTGTAATAGACAAGATACGCGCACGTGTACTGACTCACATGTTCAAGAGTGATGTGTATATCAGAATCTTTACAATCATTGCAATTGCAGTAATAATTGTAGGGGCAATATCTGTAAACAACAGTATTGCAGATGCAAAAAAGATAGAGTTTCTAGGACCATACACAGCGCAGCAGATAGGTGTAAACAGACACCTAGGTGAGCTAGACAACATACAGGAGAACACACACGAGGTCCAGCTGACGTCTGTCTCTCCAAATAATATTAAAAACTATGTGAAACAGAACAGCGATGTACTTGATGTTATTCGTGTCTGGGACTGGGAGGCGGCATTTGCAAAACTAAAGCCGGAGATAGGACTCATTCCATATGTAGACTTTGAGGACAATGACATTCTCAGATTTAACAATACCTTATACTGGACTGCCTCCATGAAGCCCATCCTCCCAACATCAGTTGCAGATGAGAACAAGTGGTACAACGAGCATCTCGTATATACCCACGTACCTAACGGCTTTCTTACGCTAGAGGCAACTGACGGACAGATAGTTGACAGCAGCGAGTTCTTTAAACAAAGAGAGATCTATTATGGTGAGGGAGGCCTGTTTGAAGATACATGGTCTGGCTATCCAACCTCTAGGGGCCAGACCAGCGCGGAACTTGGCGGGGTACTATATTCAGGCCTTGGGGGACTAGATGTACCGCCCCCACTGAGCTGGACGTTTGAGCCAAACTTTTTGCTCTCATTTCCAACCGAATCCGTACACATCATGAGATACAAGGATGTTCATGACAGGATGGAGACTCTGTATCCATACTTTCTGTATGATCTGTTTGGAAAAGAGCTTGACTCACTTCCGGTAACTGACGGTGAGAACTCTTACTGGCTTATTCCACTTATCGTCGGATTTGATACCGGCGATGTTCCGTGGTCTGTAGGCAATCCTTACCTGCGTCTAGTAGGCTATGCGCTAGTCGACTCTTATGACGGTGATATTCAACTGCTAAAGACCGGCGATGATTTCTTTACAGAGATGTTTTCAAGTCAATACTCTGAACAGTTCCGACCAATGCCGGCATGGCTTGAGGAACAGATAAGGTATCCCGTAGAACTATTCAACTGGAAGACAGAGATGTACAACATATATCACGTTACCAACGTGGAGACATTTATCCAGGCAAACGAGTTTTATGAGATTCCACGCGGACTTGATACATACTATGTAGAAGCCAAGCCTCCGGGCTTTGAGCAGACAGAATTTCTAGGACTGTTATCACTAGAACTGCGGGGATCACAGGGCAGAAATCTTGCAGGATACATGATAGTAGAAAATGATCTTGCCCAGCTAGGAGACCTCCAGTTCTATGAGGTCCCGCTAAACTCTACTACCAAGCTTATCGGCCCTACTGCCGTAAGGGAGGCACTTGACCGGGATCCAGAGTTTGCCCAGCTAAAGACACTCTTGAGAAATCCAAGGATAGGGGATAATATCTTATATCGTGTTGGAAATCATGACATTTACTTTATTCCAGTATATACCGCAGGTGCCGGCGGGGTGGTGGCTCAGCTTGGAACAATTGCAGCAGTAGGTGCTGCATTTAATGGCGAATACTTTGTAGGTCTAGGGGAGACTCAGGAGGAGGCCTTTGAGGCATACCTAAAAAAGGTCTCTGGTGTTTCATCTATTGATACTACAGTAGATGTGGACTATATCGAACTAGACAAGGATGACAGAATTGATATCATAAGATCGGCGTTTGTAGAAGAAGACATCTCCATATCTGAGCCAACATCAATCCTAATTCCATTATCATTCAACGAGGGAGAGATGTTCTTCTTTACTGAAAATGATCGTGTAGATACCCAAGAGTTCCTCTCTGAATTCATTGATGGTTTTGTAAAGCCTGACCGCAACAGGGTCTTTATGTGGCAAGAAGACGCAAACCTCAACATCGGAACGGTATTTGTAAGGGACGGTCTACCAGAGATACACTATATCTCAATAGAGGTAGGCAACTAATTGCTTCTTGTCGTTGACAACGGCTCTATCTATACAAAACAACTGGTCTGTCTATTGCATGACAGAGAGATATTATTTGAGAGACACCCGCCCCATCTCCTCAGTATAGATAATATCTCCGAGTACGACTCGTTTGTTCTCTCGGGAAGAAGAAGAAATGAAAAAAAGACCAACCAGATAAACTCGCAGATAATATTACACTCGATAAAAAAAAACTCAAAGCTGCTTGGAATCTGTTATGGCGCAGAGATCCTGGCACTCACACTTGGTGGCACAATCAAGAGATCACAGCATGCACAGAAAGGCAGCCAATCAGTCAAGACAACACGGAAAAACCCCATCTGTGACCGAGTCCTTGATGTATTTGCAAGCCACAGCTATGAGATATCAAAACTGCCTGCCCCCCTCGTATCTCTTGCAGAGTCAGAAAACTGCAGATATGAAATAATACAGTACCAAAACAGACCCATCTTTGGAACACAGTTCCATCCAGAGATGACCCGAGATGGCAGTGACTTGATTGCAAATTTCTGCCGTCTCTGATTGACTTTAATAACTCGCATAATTTCCCTTACCTCATGGAACTGCTCTTGCCACTAGTACAAGAAGAGAACATCTGCCTTCCTCTGCCAATCAATGTCGTATCAAAATACTGGAACATTGACCTGCCGATGGCTGACGCCCTAGAGTCGGCAAAGAAATATCCCGCATTTGATGGCAGCATTCTCATCGAGGGAATAGAGTTGGCACAGAGACATGGTCTAGGATGCAAGATAGTCCATTCGTCCCTTGATGAGCTAAAGAGCGTCATAGATCAAAATATCCCGCCCATAGTAATGCTTCCGGGAATTCCAGAGATAACACAGCACGCTTCTGTAATTACAGGCTATGATGATGATGAAAAGACAGTATTTCACTATGTCCAAAAAGGCAACAAGCAGGGAGAACAACAACAAGGAGCAATCCCGCAAAAACTCTTTGAGCGAGAGTGGTCCGAAGAAGCAAGACTGATGCTAGTCCTAGCTCCACCTGATATTTTATCCTCCATGCCTTTTGAGGATAACGAGTCAAACCGCCTGTGTCTTGTATCTGAGCGACAAAACATCTCAGGGGATCACCCCGGCGCACTTGGATCATTACAGCACGCAATAAAACTCGATGAGAACAACTCGACTGCTCTGAACATGCTTGGAGCACTATACAGCACACAAGGCTCAGACGTCTGTATCAAACATTATACAAAATGTCTACAGGTCAACGAAAAATCATATCTTGCATATAACGGCCTTGGAAACTTTTACCTAAAGACCAACGAGTTTGCAAAGGCAGAAGAACATTATACAAAGGCAATTGCTATTAATCCCAAAAGATCTGCCAAGATCTACAAGAACCGTGCCTATCTTAGGGAGAAACAAAACAAGAACGCTGATGCACGAGATGATCTCAAAAACTATCTCAAATACTACCCCAAAGCACCTGACAGGGGAATAATAGAGCAAGCAATCAGGGAATTATGATGCTTGTTGCTTTTGGCGTTACAATGATAATTGGGTGTGGAAATTGACAAGAGAACGTGTGTACATAGTAAGATGTCTATCCTGTAAAAGGCCATTAGAAGGCGATGAAAAGTATGCTAAAAATATTGTGTGCAGTAATTGTTTTGGGTTTTATGGAGGCAAAGTGTAATATGGCCGAGCCAAGATGTGTCAGCTGTCACAAGGTAATGACTGAAGAAGAGAAACAGAGATTAGGGCATGAATGTGCAGGTTGTGCCAGGGTATATGGAGATGCAGACGATGGAGAATTAATATGAATGGCACAATCAGTACGGCTGCAGCTTGTATCATTTGTGATAAACTACTAGACAATTATGAGATAGAATTTGATGGTAGCCATTGTAACAAATGCAGATGGGCATACGAGCACGTAACTGCATCTAGAAACGGTGGGAATAATAGAGCAGGCAATCCGGGAATTATGATGCGGAGTGCGGGATTTGAACCCGCGGCCTTCAGCTTGGGAAGCTGACGTCATACCAGACTAAACTAACTCCGCCTAGGACTACAATATTCAACTATGATTAAATATCTTAACTGACAGTAACATATCATGGATGCAAAATGTCCTGAATGCCAAAAGGTAGCAAAACTCGACGATGACGTCACCTGTGTCAAGTGTCCCCACTGCAACTTTGAGGCAGACTATGAGACGTATATTGAGATAATGAAGGAACAGGCAATCAACATGTCATCTGAATATATCCCTGACAGGCCGGGAATCTAATCTTACCAATAGCTTCCCTTATCTGAGCAGTCAAGATGTGCCCCACAGTTCTGACAGAACATGTGACATGCCTGCATGTCCACCATTATATCATCACACCTAGGACACTTTATCTTTGCTGTCATGCCTATCTCTAGGGAGTCATGATTTAAAAAATGTAACAAAGGTTAATTAATACTCTGACTTTTTTTTGAGATACTTGGCAAACTTTAAGCTAATAATATCTGACATAAAGGGCAAGTCCGTCTCAAAGGAACTAAAAGACAGTGATGCTAGTCCACTGCTAGGACTGCAGATAGGCAACGAGACTGATGCGTCAGTGGCAGGCCTGACAGGAAAGCTAAGAATTACCGGTGGAAGTGACAAGTCCGGTGTTCCGATGCGAAGCGATGTTCATGGAGCTGCAAGAAAGCGGGTCTTGCTGTCTAGAGGTGTAGGTCTGCAAGATGCCGAGTCCGGACAGCGAAAGAGAAAACTGATGCGCGGAAACACCATATCTGAGGAGATCTATCAGCTAAACTGCAAATTTGATGGACAACTACCAGTAGATGCTCCAACAAAAGAAGCTCCGGCAGAGAAACCCAAGGACACAAAAGAATAACTTAACATATACCGATCTTACTTTTTGATTCATATGTATTGGAGAGACACCCTTCCTGATTGGTACATCAAAAAGTATGGCTATCAACCATGTGTTAACGTTGGTACGGCAGGACATGTAGATCACGGCAAGACCACCCTGATTCAAGCCTTGACTGGTTCTTGGACAAGCGTTCACAGCCAAGAACTAAAACGTGGTATTACGATACGTGTAGGTTATTCTGATGCGGCGTTTTACAAGTG
>DAXZ01000008.1:0-1146 GCA_002506665.1 Nitrosopumilus sp. UBA526
GAATGCCACCCTTGTATGGGCCTCTGTCATTGTTGTGCTGACTACGAAAACCTGTAAAGATTCTAATTTTGCCATTATCCATCTTTACTGGAATTTTTACTCTCAAAACTTTGTTTGGCATTGCCAGATACAGCCGCAGCTCCTTGTCTTTAATTCCGATTATATCACATGCATCATTGACCTGTTTTGTTGCATTAGCAAACGGATCAGACTTTACCAAGATAATTGTTTTACGAGATTTTGGTTTATAAAAGTTTAGTTGAAAAACTCGAAGAAATTATATGTAAACCTTGGTGCGGTTCATCTTTCTGTCTAGTTTGTCGATTGCCTCATCAAGTGCACCTATGTTGATTTCAAGAAAGTTTGACAGATGAAATATTACGCCATATCTCTCCCCAATTTTTGAAACCATGTTATTTTTCTCAAGTACCTTCATGTGGTGTTGGACTGCCTTGTAGTCAAGATCAAGTTTCTTTGATAGCTGGTGAGTGTTGTATGGTTGCTCCAAAAGACAGATGATTATCCGCAAACGTGTAAATCCGCCCCTTGTACTTGTAAACAAGTAGAGAAGCAGTTTCCTGGTCTGTCTGTCAGGCTTGTGTTGCTCTGGTACTTTTCTTGATCTGATTATTTCCTTAAATTCCAAGAGTTGGTTGGGCATGTCTCTGAAATTATCAAAGTCTGTTTCCCTTAAAACTGTATTTCCAGATCTTACCCACATTCAGGCAAGACAATTACCCTTAAATTGACTTGTGAGGAACTTTGAGACATTATGATGGCCTCTCGCGGGTATGATATGACTCCTACAATGTATTCGCCAGATGGTAGAATATACCAGGTAGAGTACGCCATCGAGACAGTAAAGAGGGGAACCCTAGCTATTGGAATCAGTAGCAAAGATGGTGTTATCATGGCAGTTGAGGAGAAACCCCGTACTTTGCAGTCAAGTAATGTTACACAGAAAATTTTTCAAGTTGATTATCATATTGGAGTAGCAGCTGCCGGCTACATTCCAGACGCACGTGTTCAGATAGACGGCGCAAGATTCTTTTCCCAAGGAAACAGAATGACCTATGACGAATCTGTCGAAGTTGCAACAGTTGCCAAACACCTCGCAGACCAGGCTCATCAGTTTACACAATATGG
>DAXZ01000008.1:1228-3273 GCA_002506665.1 Nitrosopumilus sp. UBA526
GGCGCTGATGATGTCAATACGTTCCTAGAGAAACATTACACAAATGATATGAGCCTCGATGATGTAGCATCGTTGGCCATAGTAGCAATTAATCTCAAAGCAGAATCAAAAGGTATGGTCAACAACATAAAGATGGCCAAAGTCACATCTGAGACCAGTGTATTTGAAAAGGTTTCAGAGTCTGAACTACAGAACTATTCTAAAAATGCATCAAAATTTGTCACAGAATAATCTTGGGTTTGGGGATTATCCAAACACATTGAGATGATAGATTATGGGTCTGGGGAGTTATTGGGGCGAAGTAATCCAAGTACTTCAAGAGATCATCCCAGTTTATGACAAGGTCAATTCCATTATTTCATTAGGCAAAGATAAAAAACACAGAATTCGTGGAATTTCACAAAGAGTACATCCAGGGGACAATATTCTAGATGCCGGTTCTGGCTTTGGAAACATGTCAAAGACGGCACTAGAATTAACTGACAACAAGATTTCAATTACACTCTATGACCCGCTTGTACCGATGTTAAAGAATACAAGCATATTTTTTGAGGAGGCGCCAAACATGGCAAATGGGGTATTTGAGCATATTCCGTTTAGAGATGGCAAGTTTGATGCAGTGCTGTGTGGCTATTCTTTGAGGGATGCAATCAGCTTGAGAATTGCAATATCTGAGATTCACAGAGTACTAAAGAAGGATGGAAGACTTGTGATAGTTGATTTGGGAAAACCTGACGAGTTGATTCTCCGGGCGGGTGTGTCATTTTATCTAAGATGCATACTGCCCATACTAGCATTTATCGCAGGAGGACGGCTTGGATTAAAGTTTGGAACGCTATATGGGACATATAAGAGATGGCCTAGAAACAAGAGATTAGAGGAATTGATTTTAGCAAAGTTCTCGAGGATAGAATTTGAGAAGGATCTTATGGGCGGGGCAATAATGGTTGCAGCATACAAATGAACAGAGTTCTAATACTAGTCAACCTTACGGGCTTGATCATAGGGATCTCATACGGATTACACGGTCCGCTTCTGCCAGTGTTTGCAAAGAACATTCTCGGTGCAACATATTCCGAACTAGGGTGGATTGGACTGGCAAATTTCATTCCATACATGTTTGTTCCGCTGTTTGTCGGAGTTTTGCTAGACAGAATTAACAACGGGTATCTTTTAACGCTAGGGGCGGCCCTCAACTCTGCATCAATCTATCTCTTGGCAATAGCACAGTCAGTTCCGGAGATCATGGGGTTTAGAATAATGACTGGGATCGCACATGCGTTTTTTTGGCCGCCTTGTGAGTCAATAATCTCAAATGAGAGTCCAGAGAGAGACAGAGTAAAACACATCTCATGGTTTGCAATGTTTTTTATGATAGGATTCATGATAGGGCCACTGCTTGGCACCCTGCTACTTGAGGATGCAGATATAACATACAGGATAATGTTCCAGATTGCGGCATTTATTCTTGCAGCTGCAATGGTCTCTGCGCTTTTGGCCTCAAAAAAGAGGATAAAAAAGTACAGTGAGCGATTTTCATTCTCATCAATCAAGGAGATGAAGAGATTTCCTGAGATAATAGTATTGTTGATCTTTTGTACGGCTTCCTTTGGGATAATTCTGACGATTTATCCTGCATTTCTCAATGACAACGGCATGTCTACTACAGATATTTTGTTGTTGTATTTTGTCTTTGGGGCATCACGGGTTGTGTTTCTTGTGTTGATAGGCAAGTTTGCAAAAAGAACAAGTCAGACCATGATTGCAGGAACCATTGCAGTGTCTGCAGGACTAGGCATATCCATCATCGCTGACTCGATCATCGGTTTTAGCATTGCCTTGGTTCTGATGGGGTTTGGGTTTAGTGTGTTTTTTCCATTGTCTCTAGAGATCATTTTGAGCAAGACTCGAAGGAATATTTCAGGCAAGGTTATCGGCATATATGAGACGATCTTTGGCATGGGTTGGGCAATAGGGCCTGCTGTCGGGGGGCCACTGGCACAATCATTTGGAGACAAATCGCCGTATATCGTATTTTTTATAAT
>DAXZ01000008.1:3352-4275 GCA_002506665.1 Nitrosopumilus sp. UBA526
CATGTTTGATTATCTGCTAAATATAGGCGGCAGTGAGTGGATAATCATAATTTTTGTAGCGTTGGTTCTGATTTTGGGAACAGGCAAGCTTCCCGTAACAGCAAACAAGATTGGCAAGATAGTCAGCCAATACAACAAAGCCAAAAACGAGATTCAGGGCACGGTAAAAGAGGTTACAGATCAAGCGCCTAAAATTTCAGGTCCTGTCAAGACAGAACGGGAAAAGTTGGAGATGATTGCAAGATCTGCAGGTATAGATCCCAAAGAAAAGACAGATGACCAGCTAAGAGATAGCATCACCTCAAAGATTGGCCAAAAGATAGAGCCTAAAGAAGATCTTTGATCCCAGTCTCCCTTGAGACTAGAGACATGATTCCAAACTGTCATCTTTGGTTTTGTGACCCTGTGAGTTTTGATTATGAAGATTAATAGATCCATCAGGATCATGTGTGGTAGTCATAATTTGTAATTGGAAAACAGCGATCTTAGTGATGCTTTTGTACTGTACCGCGCAATCTTGTACGGCATAACAGAAAAACAAAAAACAGTTAGTTTAGAGAACATAGCTACAAAACCGCTATCGGGGTCTGAGAATAAATGGGGAGATAATTTTGGGCATAGGTAAGAGACGCCCCCCCGTATTTCAAAAGATACAATTGATGCCATAAAACACCACATGTTTTTTGAGCTTGTTATCCATTCGGGTAATGTCAATTCCTGCAATAGGCATATTTCCACCTTATTCCAAAGTACTTTCCGTATTGAGCATTGTCTTTATTATTGATGCTTCCGTAGGAATATACATGATGCTTGGAACACGTCGTGTAGCTACAAAACTATGTGAAAGATTAGATGAGATAAATACCAAACTTGGAATGCATACAGTTTCTATGATCCATAGTATCATGGACAGTGAACTCTAC
>DAXZ01000033.1:0-1261 GCA_002506665.1 Nitrosopumilus sp. UBA526
GTTACCGTATCATATGAACCACAAGATAACCGCAAGATTGGCATAGGTTCTGCCGTACTACCCATATTTGTAGACGAGCCAGTCATAAATCGACTCGGCCCAAATACCTGACATTTGGTACAAAATATAATTCAAAACTTCAATAAGAACGGCATTTAATTTAGACTCATGAAGTCCATAAATTTCGTTATCCTGGGAAAAGACATTGCATCAGAGTTTGGAAAGAAGGGACTCGAGTCAGACCTTGCGTTTTATGACAGAAAAGAGTCAGATGTGATAAGGACGTGGGTTGTCCCTAGTGGTTTTCCAGACAAGATTCAGCCGTTATTTCAGGCAATCAATTTATCAGAATATGTAATATTTCATGTCGACAAGCTAGACCGGTTTGTAGGTGAGCAGATAATTGCGCTTGATGTATTAAAAAAAGACAAGGGAATTTTATCACACACATTCGATGTAGACGAGTCAAAGCTGGATAGTATGATCAAGGGAACCATAGTTGAGAATTACATCAGAGTAAACCAAGACAACATAAAAGAAGAGGCGGCCAAGCTAGAACCTATCACAGACAACAGCGATACAGCAGAGATACTAGTTGACCATTGCATGGACATAAAGGGCGCAGGAACCGTAATTTTAGGCAAGATTACAGGAGGCAGGATAAGACAGTATGATGAATTGACTATATATCCCCACAAAGTCAATGTAACTATAAAGTCAATACAGATGCATGACAATCCAGTATCTGAATCAGAGTATCCCGCACGTGTAGGACTAGCAGTAAAGGGCATCAGACCAGACATGGTAGGACGGGGAGATATAATTTCATCAGAGAGCATGGATACAAGAACAGAGATTGAGCTTGATTTTCAAAAAAGCCCGTTTTACAAAACAAACATTGCAGTAAATCAGGGATGTCTAGTTAATGTTGGCCTGCAAATCAAGGCTGCAAAGTTTGCGGCCATATCCCCCCTAAAATTGACGTTTGAAAAGCCCATAATATGTAAAAAAGGCCAGATAGCAGTAGTTCTAAAACCAGAATCGTCCACAATACGGATACTTGGGAGTGGCACAATAATTTAATAAAATCAAACACACACCACACATCATGGAACCAGTACGTGCGTGTCCCATCTGTCCCGGATGTGGCTCAAAGAGATTCATCAGAGTAGACAAAGTTACCCTAAAGTGTCGGTCATGTGAAAAGATAGTAGGGATCTAAAGTTAATATTTGCAATATCCCCGAGATATAATCAATGGC
>DAXZ01000033.1:1401-1924 GCA_002506665.1 Nitrosopumilus sp. UBA526
GTCAGGTGTATAAAGACGAGATCAAACCAAACCTCTCAGAAGGCAAGGCACTGTCATTTTCTCATGCAGCTGCAATCTATTGGAAGTGGATTGAGGCGCCAAAAAATGTAGATTTGATCATGATTGCACCAAAGGGTCCGGGCTCCAAGGTCAGAGAGACGTTTCTTGATAACTTTGGTACGCCGTCAATTGTTGCCGTAGAGCAGGACTTTACAGGAAAGGCATGGGACAGAACACTAGGCATTGCAAAGGCAATAGGAAGTGCCAGGGCGGGACTGATAAAGACCACGTTCAAAGAGGAGGTAGAGACAGACTGGTTTGGTGAGCAGGCAGACTTGTGTGGAGGCGCAGCATCCATGGTAACAAATGCATTTGAGACCCTGGTTGAGGCGGGGTACCAGCCAGAGATTGCATACTTTGAAGTTCTGCACGAACTCAAGCTGATTGTAGACATGATTCAGAGATACGGAATAAACGGAATGTGGAGACGTGTAAGTGAGACTGCAAGGTATGGAGGACTGAC
>DAXZ01000033.1:2100-3617 GCA_002506665.1 Nitrosopumilus sp. UBA526
CTGGTGATATGATCAATTATTGTAGGTAATGGCGTGCCGGGGCCAAACACATGGTCTACTCCTGATTTTACAAGACTCGGATGATCAATGTCTGGAATTACTCCTCCCCCAACTATAAGCACGTCCCGGATTCCCTTCTTGTGTAGCGTCTTGACTACCCTTGGAAAGAGCGTGCCGTGTGCGCCATTTAGCAGACTCAGTGCTATTGCATCAACGTCCTCGTCTTGGGCAATCTGTGCAACTCTGTCTGGTGTGGCAAAGAGTCCAGAGTAGATTACCTCCATGCCTGCATCCCTAAAGGCCCTGCACAGGACTAGTGCCCCCCTGTCATGACCATCAAGTCCGAGCTTTGCTACTAGAATTCTGATGTTTCGGGTTGCTTTGTGCCTCATGATTATGTGGTATCTTTGGATATTTTAAAAGGTTTATTTGATTCTGTGCTGTATCTTTGAATATGTCGAGTCTAGGCGGTATCAGGGTATGAAGGAGGACGTATGTGATTTCTGCAAGGGTGCAGGGTCATCGTCTGAGAATGTATGCGTATACTGCAACGGGACGGGAGAGTGGAACAAGGCAGCTCAGGCATACATCAAGAACCATATCTGCCAGTGTATCGTGCTTGATAGAAAGTTCTGCCCCGTATGCAACAAGGCATGCCATCACGATACCACGCTAAATCCAAAACAGACCATTGATCCCGGCTATGGAGGCAACGCTGGACCTGAGATCAAACTAGTCAGTTAGATGCGCTCATACTTCTTATAGATGAGAGATATGACTATAGTGTATATATGTCAAATCTGAATATTGTAGGCGGGATAGCATAACATGGATTCCCTTGCCTGTGCACGATGTGGGAAAAATTCTCTGCTAACTGACGAGACAACAGGAGAGCAGTTTTGCGGAATGTGTGGATATGTAATTACTGAAAAGTCACAAGAGTCCGGTCCCGAATGGAGGGCATTTCAGAAAGACGGGGGTGCAGACCCTGCAAGGACGGGTGCCCCCTCATCACTCATGATACATGACATGGGATTATCAACTGTGATTAATCCCATAAACAAGGATGCGTCAGGCAAGCCCCTCTCAACGTCAATGAAGAGTACCATTGAGAGATTACGAACCTGGGATAGCAGGAGTCAGGTGCATGCGCCTGCTGACAGAAATTTGAGACATGCACTAAGTGATCTAAACAAGCTAAAAGACAAGGTTGCAATCCCTTCAAATGTTTTAGAAAAGGCGTCATACATTTACAGAAAGGCACTAGAAAAAAAACTGGTTAGGGGAAGATCAATTTCTGCAATGATTGCAGCATCACTGTATGCTGCATGCAGAGATACTGAGACGCCAAGAAATCTAAAGGATATTGCAGATGCGGCAAACGTCAAACGAAAAGACATTGCAAGATGCTACAGACTATTGCATCACGAGCTAGAATTAAGAATGCCAGTTGTTGATTCAATTCAGTGTGTTGCAAGAATCTCAAGCAAGCTTGAGATATCAGAAAAGACAAAGAG
>DAXZ01000049.1 GCA_002506665.1 Nitrosopumilus sp. UBA526
GCATTGCTTTTGTTTCTTGCACCAAACATCTATCAGGATATGCGTGATTTGGGTACCGTATCGCTAGTTGCCGGCATAATAGTTGGCAGTCTGGGGTTTTATCTAAAATTCCTTAAAGGACGAGTAAGGAATAAGAGTAGTTTGACCGGAGAGGACAGGTAATGGGATTCTTTGGCAAGAAAAAGGCAGAACCTGAGAAGGCCATCTCTACTGATACTCTCGAGTCAGAGGTAGCCAAGCTAGGTGAGCAGATAAAGCAAAGCCGGGCAGAACTAGATGCACTCTCTCCAAAGATTACTCAGGTAAAAGCAGAGTATGATGATGCAGTCGGCAGTCTGATGGCCGTAAAGAAGGAACTCTATGAGAAAAAGATAGAGCTTGATGTTATCAAAAAAGAACATGTGGCGCAAATCAAGCAAAATGCAAACTCTGAGTTACTTGACTCTGTGACTGCCAAAAAGTTCCAGCAGACAAAGGGGGAGCACCTAAAGATAAAAGAAGAACTAGCAGTTCTTGAAAAAACACACGCCAATACAAAAGAACAGATACTCGAAGAAGAGGGTGCCTTGCACAACATACAAAAACAAAAGATTGCTGTGGCACAAGAACTTGAAGAGGCAAACTCTAGGCTGTACAACACAAAGTCAGTTCTTGATAAACGAGACAACTTTGCAGATACTAGCATTCTTACACCTGCTGAGAAAGAGTTCATCGGAGACTCTAAAAACTCTGACGGTATAATGGAGGCGGCAAGCGCAGTTGTAGGCTCGCTAAAATCAAAACTCCACAATACTCAGAAAGAGCTTGCCGCTGTTCAAAACTTGTTGGCACAGGAGAGAGTAGAACACGCAAAGGCCATCAAAGATAGACAAAAATCATAATCTGGCAAACTAATTCTTTTGTCTTGATATCTGAGATGCCAATATCATACGGGGGCTCAAGGTTACTGCAGATACACTTGATATGTCAACTAGTATGATGGCACTAATTTTGCTCACTGAAACAAAGTGTATCTATCGCATAAACTCTGCTATCTCTATTGAGAGAAAGAAAAAGCCAATCCCTCCTCCAATTATTGCAGTCCAGGCAATAATCTGTTTCAACTTTGACATCTAGGGGGGTATCTCTTGGGCTCCCTATTGAATCTTGAGACAATTATAATTAGACACATCATGCAAATACCTGTATGGTGGGTATCCGAGATGTAGGAAGATTTTTTTTGTTTATTGTGGGCGGACTAGTTGCCATCATAGTGGGCTCTTTTATGATAAGGGGGACGATGCACATGTGGGACAAGCCTGAGAACGGCGATGATGAAGACTAGATAGAACAAGTGAAATATGGCCTTGATCACTCAAGTGTATGGTAGGTCCACAAGACGGAGGATTTGGCTTTGACCAGTCAAAGAAATATACAAGCATTGATGTTGGGGAGATCTGTGTTCAGTGCCAGGCAGGACAACACAAGAAATGTCTAAAGAAATCAAAGGAGCAGCTAGACTGTGAATGNNNNTTTATGGATAATTTTACGGTGCAGCTAGCATATTTTCTAGTTTCTTGATCTCGTTTTGATGCTTGTCTGATGCTTTTTGTGCAAACTCTTTGTGGGCAGCTATGATATCTGTCAGGACTCTTTTGTAGTCTGTATGTCCCTTTTTGATTACATCACATGATTCAAGCATTGTGAGATGGCCTGTAACTGTTGCCAATGCTCCTTTCTGATTAAACTTTACGATTCCTCCAAAGGCTTCAATGAACATGTACGCCGACTCGGCCTTGCACTTGTAGGCGACCCTGCCAGTCTCCGTATTGAACAGCTGTGTGATTCCTCCGGGCTTTCTTGTAACTATGACTGTCATAGAGTTATTGTAAAAACTGGGGTATTAATTATTTTAGGACAATAAACCATGTGCTGTATTGTGCTAGGATTGGTTTGTTTTAATTTTAGAAAGGTTCATGCTGTAGTGTCAGGTGCCGTGGCATTTGTTGCAAGAATTTTGTCTATCTCGTTTACTGCCAGCTTGTCCCTTCCGATAAGGTCAAACTTTTGCAGGAGGGTCTCAAACTTTGCCTCCTCTTGAATCTGTTCGTTGACAAACCATTCTAGAAATACATTTGTTGAGTGGTCTTTGTCTTTCTGGGCAACCTCTACTGCCTTGTGGATTGCCTCTGTGACGGTCTGCTCATTTTTCAAGGCAGTCTTGATTATCCCCTCAAGAGATTTGAAAGATGATGAGGGTGCGCTAGCTGCGGGAATTACTGCGGTTGCTACATCATTTAGATAGTGAATTATTTTTAGCATGTGGGTCCTCTCTTCTTCTGCCTGGACAAAAAAGTAGTCAGCTGCTCCCTGATATCCTGTGACCTCGCACCAGGATGCCATTGCAAGATAACTATTTGACGCTGCGGACTCTAGTGCAACTTGGTCGTTTAGGGCAGTCTGCATATTGGATGTGATCCTCATAATTATGCTTACAAAATTATTGTTAAAATAGTTTTCCCGGTGTTGTATGTCCATCAGAGGCCAATTTATCTTTATAATGCCACAAACACACCAAAATTCAGAATGGAACTCGGCACAAAGTTTGACGCAAAAGAGATAGAATCCAAAGTCAGAGAGTATCTCAAGACACTAGACCTGAAAAAACAGATCTCAGACAGAGCAGACAAGATTCGATTTATCGAGGGCCCGCCTACGATGAACGGTGTTCCACACATAGGACATCTGAGGGGACGTGTGATCAAAGACCTGTGGTACAGATACAACACACTGCAAGGCAAGAATGTCGAGTTTAATGGGGGATGGGACACACAGGGGCTGCCTGTAGAACTGCAGGCAGAGCAGGAACTAGGAGTCTCTGGTGGAAAGACAGAAGCTGTCAGAAAATTTGGCGTAGAAAAAATTGTCGCTGAATGTAAAAAGGTTGTAGAGCGATTCAACAAGAGCTGGATTGTAGTAGATGACCTGCTTGGAATGTCCTTTAATCATGAAAAGGCATACTGGACTTTTAGAGACGAGTTCATTGAGCGAGAATGGCAGGTTCTAAAAAAGGCACATGAGAACAATATTCTAGTAGAAGACTTTACAGTCATTGCATACTGTCCAAGCTGTCAGACATCCCTTAGTCATTCAGAGGTAAACCAGGGCTATGAGATGGTCCAAGACCCGTCACTATACTACAAGGCCAAGCTAGTCGATGAGGATGCGTTTCTGATAGTGTGGACTACAATGCCCTTTACCCTAGTTACAGATGCAATGATAGGCCTGCATCCTGATGAGGATTATGCATACGTCAAAGTACGAGACGAGACATGGATAATTGGAAGAACAAGGATGGATGAATTCCTCAAAGATGCGGGAATCACAGACTATGCTATAACAAAGACCCTAAAGGGCTCTGAATTTGAAGGAAAAAAATATCAGCATCCGTTATCAGACCTGATTCCTGATTTACACGATCTCTCAAAGCTGGACAATTATCATGTGGCAGTATCTGAAAAGTTTGTTGATTCAAGTACAGGAAGCGGACTAGTTCATCTCTCTCCGGCAAACGGTGAAGAAGACATAAAGATAGCACACAAACGCAAAGTTCAGATCTTTAATCCCATTGATGATGAGGTAAAATTCACAAGTCAGGCAGGCAAGTACCAGGGGATGTTTGTAAGGGATGCAGACAGGCAGATAGTTGAGGATCTCAAAGAGCGAAATGCCTTGGCAAAGATAGGAAAGATAAAACACAGCTATCCTCTGTGCTGGAGGTCACACCACAGAATAGTCTGGCTTGCAAGGAGGGGGTGGTTCTACAAGTTAGACCGGCTAGGTGATATGACACTTGATGCCGCAAAGAGCGTCGAGTACTTTTTTGATCAGCCAAAGAACAGATTTCTTGGAATCATAAAGGAGAAACACCCTTGGTGCATCTCACGGGAGAGAATCTGGGGATGTCCGTTGCCTGTCTGGGACTGTAATGATTGTGGCAAAAAGAGTTGGTTCTTTACAAGACAAGATATTCAAGACTCGGCCGCAAATCTGCCTGACGGCCCTGACTTTGAGCTGCACAGGCCATGGATTGACAACATTACCATACGCTGCAAGCAGTGCAACAGCACTAATACCATGCGAGAAGAGTATGTGCTAGATACGTGGCACAACAGCGGGGCTGCACCATATTCGTCACTAACTGACAAAGAGTATTCTGCTGAGATCCCCGCACCGTTTTTCACAGAAGGAATCGATCAAACCAGGGGATGGGCATACACTCTGCTAGTTGAGAATGTGATACTAAACAATTCCCCAACTCCGCCATACAAGGCATTTTTGTTCCAAGGCCACGTGCTAGATGAAAAGGGCGGCAAGATGAGCAAGAGCAAGGGAAATGTAATAGATGCACAAGAACTGCTCATGAAATATCCTGCAGACCTAGTACGGTTTTATCTGCTGTGGAAATCAAGCCCGATAGAGCCACTAAGTTTCAGTACAGACGAGATGCTCTCAAGGCCGTACCAGGTACTAAGTACGCTGTTTAATTTACATCTGTATTTTCAGCAAAACAGCAGATATGATAATTTTAGCCAATCAAACACCATCAAATGGGCAAGACACTCTGGACTTCTGATGCCACCAGACATCTGGCTCTTGTCAAAACTTCAGAGGCTGGTCAATACTGTGACTGAAAAAAACCAGACATGCAGATTCCATGAGGGTGCAAAAGCAATCGATGACTTTGTCATAAACGACCTCAGCCAGACCTATGTTCCAATAACACGTGGTGAGCTGTGGGATGAGGACAAAGAAAAAAAAGACAGGAGACTTGCCATCTATGCAGTGTTGGGCCTGACGCTTCGGACACTTGATATTATGATTCACCCATTCTGTCCGTTTACCAGTGAGCACCTCTACAAAATATTTGACGGACTGCCAAGCATTCTACTTGAGGACTGGCCGTCATATCAAGAGTCACTCGCAAATCCCGAGATCGAAGAGTCCTTTGAGATAATAAAAGAGATTTCTTCTGTATCGTATGCTGCAAGGATGAAGGGAAAGCTAAAGCGAAGATGGCCGCTCGATGAGGCCAAGATATGTGTCAAGCTAGGTCACAAGGCAAAGATTGAACCACTCTCAGACCTGTTGCGCTCGCAGCTAAACGTAGATAGGTTTAGCATTGTAGAATCTGATAAAGAGTCGGGATTGGAGCAGGTATCAAAACTCGCTCAGCTAGGACTGCCAGTCCGAGGTACAGTAGAGCTTGAAAGAAAAAAGGTGGGCCCCAAGGCAAAGCAACACCTGGCAGGGCTTGTCGCAAAATTTAACCAGACAGACCCTGCGGAAATAATCTCGGCTCTTCAACAAGACTCAAAGTTTGATTTTGAGATTGGCGGTGATATCATTACACTTGATGTTGAGGACTTTGTAATTGGCTTTGATGCTGAGAAAAATTTTGCCGTTGCAAAAAGAGAATCTTGTATAGTGCTTGTTTCAACATCAAGGAATAGGGAGATGATGGCTCAGGGCCTGATAAAGGACATTGCAAGAAGACTGCAGTCCCTAAGAAAAGAGCGGGGATACACGCCAACTGATGTGTTGGATGTGGCATCAATTCTAGAACTAGACGATGAATCACTTGAGATGGTTCGGGAAAAAGCAGACAAGCTGGCGTTTTTAGTCAGAGTAAGGGCGATCAATTTTACTGACTCTTGCAAGGAGTACAAAGAAGATGACATTGATGGTCAAAAGATCAAAATTTCAGTAGAATGAGA
>DAXZ01000066.1:0-4781 GCA_002506665.1 Nitrosopumilus sp. UBA526
GGGAATATTTGAGCTGCAGGTTCCCAAAGATACGACTTTGCTCCTAGAAGGTGAGGCTACTGTTGAGAATCTTTCAAGTGAAATAATAAAACTATTGGCGCCTGAGATGCCCTCAAACGTAGAAGCCGTCGGAGTCTACATTTATGAGGGATACAACAAGGGGTCTCATATCATTTCAAAGATTACATAAAGATGGAACCAAAAATCACAGACAAAACATGGGACCCTAAACTAGAAAAGGAGATACTGCACATATGGGAGGAGCAAAGAATCTATGACTTTGTACTCCATGATGAGAACTATACCATAGATACCCCGCCACCGTACCCGTCAGGCAGACCCTGGCACATAGGAGCAGCAGCACACTATGCACAGATTGACATGATTGCACGCACTGCAAGAATGGCAGGAAAGAACGTCTATCTTCCAATAGGGATTGACAGAAACGGGCTTCCAGTAGAACTGTACACTGAAAAAAAGCACAAGATAAGGATGAGGGAGACGCCAAGGGATGAATTTTTGAAATTATGCCGAGAATCACTAGATGAGCTAGAAGCAGAGATGATTCTCATCATGAAGAGTCTGGGGATTAGCGGGGACTTTGAGAACTATTACAGGACAGATTCAAGGGAGTACAGAGCACTTACACAGTCCACATTCATTGATTTGTGGAGAAAGGGACAGGTGTATCTTGCAAACAGGCCCAATAACTATGACTGGGTGTCAGGTACGACTATTGCCGATGCTGAGATCACGTATGAGAATATTCCCACAAAGCTAGTCTATATGAAATTTGGGATAAAAGATACGAAAATAAACATTATCATTGCAAGTACAAGGCCTGAACTGCTTTGTGCATGCAAGAGTATTATTGTAAATCCAGAAGATTCTAGATACGCCAAACATGTGGGAAAGAAGATCATAGTTCCAATTACTAATGCAGAAGTAGAGTTGAGGACACATCACTCAGCCCAGCAAGAGTTTGGGTCAGGGGCTGTGATGGTGTGCAGTTATGGTGACCAAAACGATGTGGCATTGTTTCGAGAGCTGGAACTAGAAGAAGTTGTTGCAATCGGGTTGGACGGTAAGATGACCAAAGCTGCAAAAGAGTATGCCGGACTAAAGCCAAAACAAGCAAGAGTTAAGATCATAGAGGACCTGGAGGCAGGCGGATTTTTGGAAAAGGTTGATGATATCATGCACAGAACACCGGTATCTGAGAGGAGCAAGACGCCAATTGAAATAATTCCGATGGAGGAATATTATCTAAAACAAAAAGAGTCAGTATCTAAAATCAAGGAGCTAGGCCAAAAGATCGTGTTTTATCCTCCAATGCACAAACAAATACTGATGAACTGGCTGGAGTCCATCAATATTGACTGGCCAATATCAAGGAGGAGATACTATGGTACTGAGATCCCAATATGGTACTGCAAGAGCTGCTCAGAGCCGCATGTTCCAGAGCCCGGAGAGTACTACATACCATGGAAAGAAAAATGTCCTATTAGCAACTGTACAAAATGTAATGGTACAGAGTTTGCAGGTGAGCAGCGAACGTTTGATACATGGATGGATTCAAGCGTATCGCCGTTATTTATCTCAAAGTTTAACCGGGATGACGAGTTTTTCAGCAAGACATATCCTGCATCAATTAGGCCACAGGCAAAAGACATTGTCAGGACATGGCTGTACTATACTCTGTTAAGATGTGAGCAGCTCACAAATAAAAAACCGTGGTCTGAGGCCTGGATAATGGGATATGGTCTTGATGAGAGGGGAACAAAGATGAGTAAAAGCAAGGGAAATGCAATAGACCCCCTGCCTGTAATCGAGGAGTTTGGTGCAGACACGTTTAGGTTTTGGAGTGCAAGTGAGATTAATCATGGATATGACTTTAGATGCAATAAACAAAAAATCGCGTCAACGAAAAAATTCCTAAGCAAGTTATGGAATGTTTCAAGATTTTTGTCCAGGTTTCCAGTTATTGATAAAGGCAGTCTTTGTGCAACAGATGAATGGATACTGTCAGAACTTGACAAGGTGATACTAGAGTGCAAAAAGGGATATGACGAGTATAACTTTTTTGTTCCTGCAATTGCAGTCAGGGAATTTACATGGAACCTGTTTGCTGCGCACTATATCGAGATGGTCAAGGCAAGGGCTTATGGAATTGGGTTTTCTGATGAAGAAAGGGATGGCGCGATATTTACGTTACACAAGACACTGTCGACTGTTCTAAAGTTGTTGGCACCAATAACCCCATTCATAACAGAGCATCTCTGGATGGTTTTGTATTCCAAGGACAGTATTCACAAAGAGAGGCAGGCAGTTGCAGAAGATATAAGAGATCAAAGTGACACTACAAGAGAGATTCTAGAGTTTAACTCGATGGTTTGGAGTGAGAAGAGATCCCAGAATATTTCATTAAAGGATTCAATCAAGATGGAGGTTCCCAGACATCTAGGTTTGTTCCGAGAGGACCTAAAGTCGATGCATAATTTGCTCGACTAGAATCAGTTTGGAATATTAAGAGACATCGGCCTTTTACTCTACAGTAAAGGATGTGTCAGATTCTAAACATTCTGTGCCGTCACGCATGGTACTGCACATTTCTATTCCTATGTTATATTCGGTAGGAGTAAACCTGCTAGTTATCTCAAAACTTGTTTCAAATGTGCCGTCTTCGTTTATTGGACATGTTGTTCTAGTATAATCTGCAACGCCAGTCCTAAACGAGTACGAACTATTATAATCATACCATGTTCCATATTCTGGTAATGAACCATGCCGCGCTATTTCTCGTTCAGTATTACTAGATGAACTGTGCAAAGAATCCTCATACAATGAACTCTGGTAAGGATGGGTCCTTTTACAGTTACTCAAACCATCTATAGTGCGAGGGTAGCCGAGTTCATAGTGAGCTGTTATACGTTGAGCTAGGGGATATTCTGCAGATCCGTCAGACCACGTTTGAATTCCGCTATGTAATTTTCCAGACACATAAACTGTATCACCTACACTGTATCGTTCCTTGTCAGTGCTTACCAATACTCTGGGTTCCTCCACAGCTGGTTGTTCTACATCTAGTTGCGCTACAGCTGGTGGTTCTGGAGATGATGGTTCTACAGTTGGTTCTACAGCTGGTTCCCCTAGAATTAGCCTGTCTGGTATGACTAAAAATTCTGTGTTAGCATCAAAACAATCTAGGACATTGCACATAGTTACGCTTAATTCATAATCAATGGCAACAAACTCATCAGGTAACTGGAAACTTCGCGCATATGTCCCATCTTCATTTATGGAACATTCTTCCCTGTTACTATCAATGAAATTATACCATTTCCCCTGTTCTCTTACTGAACCATACTGTGCTATTTCATGTTCAGCTCTAGTTTGATCACTATTCTCATCATATCTATCGTTCCAATATGCATTCCATGCATCAGTGTCATAAGGCAGAGTCCTATCACATAAATGCAAATTATCTATGGATCCTGCAGTGGTGCCACTAGAGGAATAACTAGCTAATATCCCTTGATCTGTTGGATATGTCACAGTTCCATCAGGGAGCGTTTGAATTCCACTGTGTAATTTTCCAGACACATAAACTGTATCACCTACACGATAGTATCCTCTGTCAGTTCTTACCCAGTCTTCAGGTTCTGGCGTAATTGGTTCCTCTACAGGCAGTGCTGCAGTTGGTTGTGCTGATAGAACTCTGAACTCTGTGTTAGATTGCAAGCACTCTGAAGTACTGCACATGTTTACTCTTAGTGTATAATTAAAAGGAACAAAGTCATCAGTTACCTCAAAACTTCGCTCAAATGTAAAATCGTCATTTATGGAACATTCTACTCTATTACCATCAATGAAATCATACCATTTCCCCTGTTCTCTTACTGAACCATGTTGCTCTATTTCATGTTCAGCTCTAGTTTGATCACTATTCTTATCATATCTATTGCTCCAATATTCATTCCATACAGCAGTATCATAAGCTAAAAATCTATTACATGAATGCAAATTATCTAGGGGTCCTATGGTGTAGCCCCCACCAGAATAATATCTAGCTGATATCCCTTGATTTGTTGGATATATCACAGTTCCATCAGGTAGCGTTTGAATTCCACTGTGTAATTTTCCAGACACATAAACTGTATCACCTACATTGTATCGTTCCTTGTCAATTCTTACCCATCCTTCAGGTTCTGACGCAATTGGTGCCTCTACAGGTTCTGGCGTAATTGGTTCTGGTGCAGCTGGTTCTGGTGGAGCTTCGTGTGCTGGGCGAACTCTGAACTCTATGTTAGATTGCAAGCACTCTACAGTATTGCACATGTTCACTCTTAGTACATAAGTATAAGTAACAAAGTCACTAGTTACCTCAAAACTTCGCTCAAATGTTAAATCGTCATTTATGGAACATTCTACTCTCTGACCATTAGGGAAATCATACCATTTCCCTTGTTCTCTTACTGAACCATGTTGCTCTATTTCATGTTCAGCTCTAGTTTGATCACTATTCTCATCATATCTATTGTTCCAATATTTATTCCATGCATCAGTGTCATAAGCGAAAAACCTATTACATGAATACAAATCATCTAGGGATCCTATGGTGTATCCCCCACCAGAGTAATATCTAGCTGATATCTCTTGATTTGGTGGATATATCACAGTTCCATTAAGGAACGTTTGAATTCCACTGTGGAATTTTCCAGACACATAAACTGTATCACCTACATAGTATAGTTCCTTGTCAATTCTTACCCACCCTTCAG
>DAXZ01000066.1:4900-8604 GCA_002506665.1 Nitrosopumilus sp. UBA526
GCTTCGTGTGCGGGGCGAACTCTGAACTCTGTGTTAGATTCCATGCACGTCGGATTAGCGCACATGTTCACTCTTAATCCATAAGTAAAAGTAACAAACTCTTCAGTTATCTCAAAACTTCGCTCAAATGTCCCATCTTCATTTATGGAACATTCTACTCTATTACCATCAGAGAAATTATACCATTTTCCATGTTCTTGCATTGAACCATACTGTGCTATTTCATGTTCAGATCTTGTTTGATCACTATTCCTATCATATCTATTGTTCCAATATTGATTCCATGCATCAGTGTCATAAGCGAAAACCCTATGACATGAATACAAATTATCTAGGTAACCTATGGTATAGCCCCCACCAGAGTAATAACTAGCTGATATCTCTTGATTTGTTGGATATATCACAGTTCCATTAAGGAACGTTTGAATTCCACTGTGGAATTTTCCAGACACATAAACAGTATCACCTACATAGTATAGTTCCTTGTCAATTCTTACCCACCCTTCAGATTCATCATTAGAAGGTATAACTGTAAGTGGTTCCACTACAATTGGTTCTGGTGCAGCTGGTTCCTCTGCAACCGGTTCTGGTGCAGGTGGTTCTGGTGCAGCTGGTTCTGGTGCAGCTGGTTCTGGTGCAGGTGGTTCCACAACAGTTGGTTCTAAAGTGGGCTGTTCTGATTGAACTCTAAATTCTGTTTCAGTTCCTACACATCCCAGAGTAGTACACATTACTACTCTTATGCCATAATTAATAGGAACAAAGTCATCAGTTATCTCAAAACTTCGCTCAAATATCCTATCTTCATTTATTGGAGAACATTCTACTCTCTTACCATTAGGGAAATCATACCATTTCCCCTGTTCTCTTACTGAACCATACAGCTCTATTTCTTGGTCAATTCTAGTTTGCAAAGAATCACTAGCATATCTATTGTTCCAATGGACATTCCATGCATCAATATCATAAGCGAAAAGCCTATTACATGAATTCAAATTATCTAGGTAACCTATGGTGTGGCCATCACCAGAGAAATATTGAGCACTTATACTTTGATTTGTTGGATATATCGCAGTTCCATCAGGCAGTATGTGAATCCCACTAGGCATTTTTCCAGACACATAAACAGTATCGCCTGTATAGTATAGTTCCTTGTCAGTGTTTATCCACATATCACTCGCAACCTGGTCTGACAGAATGGTAAATCCTGCGTTAGCTTCTAAACACTCTATTTCAGTACACATGTTTACTCTTATTTGATAAAAGGTAGGAAGAAACTCTTCAGTTATCTCAAAACTTCGCTCAAATGTAAAATCGTCATTTATGGAACATTCTATTCTCTGACCATCAAGGTAATCATACCATTTTCCCTGCTCCCTCATTGAACCATACTGCGCTATCTCTAGTTGAGCTCTTGTTTCATCAATATTCACATCATATCTATTGTTCCAAAATCCATTCCATGAATTAGCGTCATGAGGGAAGAGCCGATTACATGAATTAAAATCATCGAGTGTCCCTGCGATGTGGCCACTATGTGAACGATAGGTAGCTGTTAACCCTTGATTTATTGGATATATCACAGTTCCATCAGCCAATGTGTGAATTCCGCTATGGAACTGTCCAGACACATAAACAGTGTCACCTACACGGTATTCTCTCTGGTCAGTTCCTACCCAGTATTCAGGTGCAGGTCTAGTTGGTTCCGCTGGAATGGGTATATCTGTAGTTGGCTGTTCTGACACAATTGTAAATTGTGTTTGAGATTCTAAACACTCTGCGATAGTGCACAGGTCTACGTTCAGGTCATACTGGGCAACAAGAAAATCATCAGTTAACTCAAAACTGCTTTCAAATGTCCCATCTTCGTCTATGGTACATACATCTCTGGAATATGTCTCACTAGTACGATCATAATAATAAGTGTACCATTTTCCCTGTTCTTGCATTGAACCAAACTGTGCTATCTCTGCTTCAGCATTGGTTCTATCATTATGCCGAGTGTACCATAACTCATTCCATCCATCAATGTCGTAATAATAATTCCTTTCACAGCTCAAGTCACCCACATACCCTGTGTGTTTCCCATCGGCGTCACGATAATTAGGAAATACTTCTTCAAGTGTTGGATAGTCCACAGTTCCGTCAGGCAGTATCCTAATTCCATTAGGTAATTGCCCGGACATATGAACAGTATCGCCTATATGGTATTCTATACGGTCAGTTCTTACCCAGCCCTGAGTTGCCGCAATTGGTTCTTCGACAATTGGTACATCCGTAGTTGGTACATCCGTAGTTGGTACATCCGTAGTTGGTACATCCGTAGTTGGCTGGTCTGTCTGTGTTGTATCGGGAGCTGGTTGTGCTATTGGTGTAGATAGTGTTGTAACTCTGACAAAATTGGAACGTATAGATTCTGAATCCTCAGACAATGCGACCACACGAAGTGCATAGGTCGCATCTGGAGTTACACTAGTATATGTAAAATTTGTATCGGTACTGTTGGTGTCACGGACACATGTTTCTAACGCCCAACTTTGATTTACATCTCTGCACAATACTTTGTACCCTGTTATTTTATCATTTTGTACATCATCCCAGTCTAATATTATAGAGTCATGAGTTGTAGTAGCTGTCAGGTTTTGAGGTTTTTCTAATGTGCCCCCACTGTCTGGTATAGAATCAGGAGCTGGTTGTTCTATTGGTACTTGGCTGATTGGCTCCTCAACTATCGGCTCCTCAACTATTGGCTCCACAACTATTGGTACAGCTAGTGTTGTAACTCTGACAAAATTGGAACGTATAGATTCTGAATCCTCAGACAATGCGACCACACGAAGTGCATAGGTCGTATCCAGAGTTACCCTAGTATATGTAAAATTTGTATCGGTACTTTTGGTGTCACGGACACATGTAGATAACAACGAATTCTTATTTACGTCTCTGCACAATATCTTGTACCCTGTTATTTTATCATTTTGTACATCATCCCAGTCCAATATTATAGAGTCATGAGTTGTAGTAGCTGTCAGGTTTTGAGGTTTTTCTAATGATATATCTGGTTCTGCAAAAACTTGGGTAAACGTGACTGTGCCTAATGCCAAAGTAAACACTAAGATGATGCCAAGTACCCTGTCCATCTAGGTACTCTTTCTTTTTATATATATAAAAAACTATAGGAAAATTCAATTTTTTACTATATATTAAAAGCAGTTTTCCCCAAATTCCATATAACACTATTTAATCGATCACCGACATATGAGATCGGAATTCAGGATATTGGCCTGACTGACACTCAGCAGGCATTGCACTGAGTGACAAGTTCAATGAAATACTTGTGCACCGAGATGTCTTGGGTAAGCTCTGGATGAAATGACGTGCCTATCACATTGCCTTTTTTGACTGCAATTATTTTATCACCTAGTCTTGCCAAGACCTCTACTCCGGAACCTACATCAGATATGGATGGCGCCCTGATAAAGACTCCGTGAAATTTTGAAATTCCTATAGGGTCAAGTGACACCTCAGACTCGAAGGATTCTTTTTGCCTCCCAAATGAATTTCTCTCCAGTTTTATATCCAGGACATCTAGCAGGGGCTGGCCGGTATTTCCAACAACACGGTCATTTGCAGTATTTGAGAGCATGATCATCCCGGCACAGATTCCAAGTACGGGCATGCCGTTGTGAATCTTTTCTTGAATG
>DAXZ01000066.1:8710-10949 GCA_002506665.1 Nitrosopumilus sp. UBA526
ACCCCTATCATGCCGAACCACCACGGTCTTGCATACGTAACTCGAGAGTGTTTACATCTAGTCCAAGCATAGACTGTCTCTCATCAATCATCCTTTGTGCCTCCTTTACTTTGTCAGATTCGTTCCAAAAGGTTGTGGCAAGAACTATTGCCTGTGCCCTCTCTTTTGCATCATCAGAGTGGAATATTCCAGACCCCACAAATATGCCATCACATCCCAAGGACATTAGATATGCAGCATCTGCGGGTGTTGCAATTCCACCTGCGGCAAAATTTACAACTGGCAGCCGTCCTAGTGCCGCAGTCTGTTTGAGAATATCAAAAGATACCCTAAACTCCCTTGCCATTCTAATTAAATCCTGATAGTCTGCAGAATCATAAATTGACTTTATCATTCTCAGCTCCTCGTTTACTTTTTTAATGTGTTTGATGGCTTCGGCAACATTTCCTGTCCCGGGCTCCCCCTTTGTTCTAATCATCGATGCGCCCTCTTCAATTCTTCGCAGGGCTTCAGACAGGGATCTTGCACCATTAACTACAGGTGTGGTAAAATCCCATTTCCAGATGTGGCGGTGCTCGTCTGCAGGTGTTAGAACTTCGGACTCGTCAATCATGTCAACGTCAGTCTCTTCTAATACTTGTGCCTCACTTACATGTCCAATCCTACATTTTGCCATTACGGGAATTGTTACAGAGTCCATTATTTCCTTGATAATACTAATACTGGCAGTCCGTGCAACACCGCCTGCTTTTCTTACGTCTGACGGAAGCTTGTCTAGTACCATGACAGAGACGGCTCCTGCATCTTCTGCTATTTGGGCCTGGTCTACAGTTGTGACATCCATTACAACACCATTTTTTAGCATATGGGCAAAGCCACGTTTGAGAGTAGCAGAGCCGCGCAGTGTATCAACAGAGTTGATTTTATCAGATACTATTCCTTTGGCGTCTTGTCGTTGGCCAGATAATGGAAGCATGTATTAATTTTTCCTTGAGACTATTTGTATCTATTCACTAAATTCAGATATTATTTTGTCAAGTTCGGATTCAACCATGGTAATTATTGGAGGAATAAAGCCCTCTGTGACGTTTTGTTGTGGCCAATGAATCTGGTTGACCCGTCCGTTAAGGGTGACCTTGACGTTTGATTTCTGATATTCAGTTACGTCATCAATTATTGCAAAAGACTCTGACGGGATTGCAATAAAGCCGGTCTCCTTTATCAGTGACTTTATCATGGCAAGTTTTTCAGGAGTCAGTTTTGAGCGGACGTCAGGCTGCAGATAACCGTGCTCGGCAACAGAGTATTTTATCGCACCGTCATTTTTGATGTACAGGATTTCAATCTTTTCTGATCCGATTCGCTCTGTGACACCATACGAGATCTTTTTTAGCTGGTGTATTGTATACACTATCTCAATGTTATCAGCATAGCTGGCGGCGGATGTGGGAATCTCATTTTTTAGCAATAATGGCGTAACAAGCAAGATGGCAACAATTACAGGAATTGCTCCCAATACCAAGTAGACTGACCTTACCATGGTTGATTGACAGCTACACGTTGGCAGTTATCGCAAATAAATCTTGGTCAAAATTGTTTCCCAATTTTACCTCCAAGTATGCAGTTTTGCACAAAATAGGCCATGAGATGAAGAGATGCCGGTTTTTGCAGTATTGGCAGGCGGTATATAAGATTCTAAAAATAACTTAAAATTCAGGTCTGTTCTAGCCCTAACTGTGGGGTCGTAGCCTAGCCTGGTAGGGCGACAGTGACTACGAAACAGATCACCGCTAAGGGCTCCAGAGGTTAACACAAAGCTAAACTGACTCACGGATGATGTAAGTTTGGAGCTGTAGTGACCCGTAGGTCGCCGGTTCAATTCCGGTCGGCCCCACGTCAAAAAATTCTACTTGTTCCTCAGGACATTAAGAGCAGAGCCGGACTTGAACCACCCTATCTGGGATTTGTTATACGAGTGATTCAGCAGTATCTCGTCCTGGGTACCACTGTCATGTAAAATTACACACCTAACCTGTCTGCCCGGCAGTAGCCCGTCTAACTCTAGCAGGCTTAGCTTGTCATCTTGAAGAATCTTGGCATAGTCATCAGGATTGCTAAACGTCAATGCCAGGATGCCCTGTTTTTTTAGATTTGTCTCATGAATCCTAGCAAAACTTTTGGTGATTACAGCAACGCATCCAAGATGGCGCGGAGTCATTGCAGCGTGCTCCCGGCTGCT
>DAXZ01000066.1:11048-13073 GCA_002506665.1 Nitrosopumilus sp. UBA526
TCATTAAATGCATTGACTGCGCCCAGGAGCATGTTGTCGCTGAGGTTGTCGAGATGACCGCGCAAAGAAAGCCATGCACCGGCAGGCGAGATATGGTCAGTGGTGCACTTGCCCAGAGTCTTTGCCAGTACAGGAATCTTTTCAAAGTCTCGGCAGTCCCACTCTGCAAATGGTTCTAAGAGCTGCAGTCTCTTGCTGTCAGGACTAATCACAACTCTGAGATCATCAGAATTCTCAGGAGGCGCAACAAAGACACCGCGAGGCCTCACAAAGCCCTCTTTTGGAACCTCCGGTGCAGGCTCTGGTGGTTCAAGCTTGAATTTTGTTCCATCAGACGCCACAAGATAGTCTTGTAGTGGATTAAAGGAGAGTCTGCCGCCCAATGCCAAGGCAATTATCATCTCTGGACTACCAATAAAGTTCAGGGTGGTTCTGTGTCCGTCGTTTCGTCCGGGAAAGTTTCGATTAAAGGTGGTAACAATGGTGTTTGGCTTTCCAGAGTCAAGTTCTGGCCTGTCCCACTGCCCAATACAGGGACCGCACGCATTTGCTAGAACTGTTGCACCAATGTCCCGAAGAGAGTCCATCTGTCCGTCCCTCTGAATAGTTCCACGAATCTGCTCAGACCCCGGAGTTATTAATAGCGGAATCTTTGCCTTGATTCCCTTGGACTTTGCCTGTCTTGCCAAGCTTGCAGCCCTTGACATGTCCTCATATGACGAGTTTGTGCAGCTGCCAACTAGAGCAACCGAGATTGGATCAACGTATTTCTCAGATGCCACATTATCTGCGAGTTCTGAGATTGTTCTTGCCAGGTCAGGTGTATGTGGCCCCACAATGTGGGGCTCGAGTGTTGAGAGATTTATTGTGATTATTCTGTCAAAGAACTTTGTAGGATTCGCATCTACTTGTGGGTCTGCAACAAGTGACTCGGCGTTTTGGTTTGCTAGTTTAGCAATATCCCCCCTGTTTGTATATTTCAAATAAGTCTCCATCCTTTCATCATATGGAAATATAGAGCAGGTGGCCCCTATCTCTGCGCCCATGTTGGTGATGGTAGCCTTGCCAGTACAGCTAATGGACTTTGTTCCAGGTCCGAAATATTCAATAATTGCATTTGTACCACCAGACACTGTCAGCTCGTCGGCTACTTTGAGTATGATATCTTTTGGTGCAGTCCATCCGTTTAGCTTGCCTGTAAGTCTAACTCCTATCTTTTTTGGGTATAACAGCTCCCAAGGCATTCCTGCCATGGCTTCAGCTGCATCTAGTCCGCCCACACCGACTGCAATCATTCCAAGACCGCCGGCGTTTGGAGTATGCGAGTCCGTGCCAATCATCAGTCCTCCGGGAAATGCATAGTTTTCAAGAACCACCTGGTGTATGATTCCTGCGCCCGGTTTCCAAAAACCACATCCGTACTTTGCAGAAGATGATTGCAGAAATTCAAAGACCTCGCTGTTCTCATCAAGGGATACCTTCATGTCAATGTCCCCCCGGACCTGTGCTCTGATGAGATGATCACAGTGTACTGTCGTAGGCAGGGCTGTCTGTTTTAGTCCCGCTTGCATGAACTGAAGCATCACCATCTGGCCAGTAACGTCTTGTAATGCAACCCTGTCTGGTTTTAGAAATACATAGTCCTTTTGTCCAGTAAATATGGTATCATCAATCTCATCAAGATGGCCAGACAGGATTTTTTCAGTAAGAGTAAGTGGTCTGCCCACGGTATTCCGGTATCTTGCAATATTTTCTTGTAATTTCAGATAAACACCTGAGACATGTTTTAGGGTCGTGTCTGTTTCCATGATTGGGGTTAGATCAATCCAGAATTTAATATTTACAATTTAGGACGATTCTTAACAATTATAAGCCAAAAGTGGTTTTTTACGAGTAATGCAGAGTTGCAAAGATTCTAGGTCTGGTAGTCATGGTCAATAAGGGATTTCCAAAGTTTGGCATGTCGCAGGCAGGGGCGTTTGTTGTAGCCCTTAAAAATTACAATTTGCCGGACTTTATTCTTGT
>DAXZ01000064.1 GCA_002506665.1 Nitrosopumilus sp. UBA526
AAATGGTTAAAGAATTTAAAAATTTTGGAATAACTGATCCTCATAAAATTTGTAAAAAATTAGGAAAATCAATGGCACATAGTCGTAGTAATCCAGATTATTTTTATCGTTGTAAAAAATGCGAAGTTTCTTATTCTGACAAAGAAAAGAAACATTTCTTTAAAGAAAGTCATTGTCCATGTTGTCATCTTAAGTTAAGACAGCGAAAAACGATTGCTCAAAAAAGAAATCTGTTTAGATGATTGTGTTAACGAGCAGAACAATTTAAGTTTGAAGAAAGAGACTACCAAGTATTTGGATGGATCTACTAGTAAAAAATGATAACTGCTAAAAAATTATCTACATAAGAGAGACATCATGAGGCTGGCTTTCTGCAAATCCGGCTCTAGATATCTTGATAAACTCGGCATTTTCTTGCATCTGCAAAATTGTGTGGGCACCACAGTAACTCAGACCTGAACGCACCCCGCCTGTCAGCTGCTTTAGAATATCAGTTACAGTTCCTTTGTAGGGAACCATTGCCTCCACGCCTTCAGCAACATAATCATTGAGATCATCATATAGTGACATCGAGCCTGCCTCTTTGGATTTTCTTCCCAGGGATGCGGCAAGGGACGCCATTCCGCGATATACCTTGAATCGTTTTCCGTTCTTTGTCAGAACAGTACCAGGTGATTCGTCTGTACCTCCAAGCATGCTGCCTATCATCACTGTCGAGGCACCTGAAGCTAGTGCCTTTGTTGCATCCCCTGAGGTTCTAGTTCCGCCATCAGAGATGATTGGGATGTCGTGTTCTTGGCCTACCTTTGCACAGTCAATTACTGCAGTCAGCTGGGGAACACCCGAACCCGTGATTACTCGAGTTATACAGATAGAACCAGACCCCACACCGACCTTTACTGCATCAACTCCTGCACTAATCAAGTCTTGGGCGCCCCTAGCAGTGGCAATGTTTCCGGCGATCAACTCACAGTTTGGAAATGCCTTTTTGATGTATCGTACAGCGTTAATTGCATTCTCACTGTGTCCGTGTGCAATGTCGACAACTAGGACATCGGCGCCTGCATTCAAGAGAGACTCGCTTCGCTCTAAAAAGTCACCCTTTACCCCTACTGCTGCACCGACAAGAGGTCTGCCTTTCTTGTCCTTTGAGGCATTTGGAAAGTCAGCATTGTTTGTAATGTCCTTGCTGGTAATCAGACCCTTGACTATTCCTGAATCATCAACGATTGGTAGTTTTTCAATCCTGTGCTTGTGCAAGATCTCTTTGGATTCATCCAGGGTAACGCCGAGTTTGGCAGTTACAACATCTTTTGTCATTACATCCTGAATCTTGTCAGTCTTGCTTGCAAATAGCAAGTCTCGCTCAGTTACAATTCCAATTAGTTTGAAACTAGAATCAACGACCAAGAGTCCGGAGATATCTCTATCCTTGGCATAATCTAGGGCGTCTTGTACGTGTTTGTCAGAAGAGATGGAATACGGGTTTTCTATCATCACACTGCCTGATCGTTTTACCTTGAGAATCTCGCCGGACTGCTCCTTTATCGTCAAGAACCTGTGAATAATCCCTATTCCTCCGGCACGAGCCATGGCGCTGGCCATGGAGGACTCGGTTACCGTATCCATATTTGCACTCACAAACGGAATGCTAATTGAGATGTTTCTAGATAGTCTGGTGCTCAGGTCTGTCTGGCTTCGGCTTGTAATATCTGAATATTTGGGTACGAGAAGAACATCGTCGAAAGTTAGGCCTTCTTTGAATTCCAATGAAACCTTGTTAAGAAAGTAAAATATCGATTATAAGCCTTTGTGTTGTCCAAGTTTGCTTCTATTGTACAGAAATTAGTTCGTCCTAATTTTAGGTGTCATACAAAGGAATACTTTGTAGATCAGGAAAATCGAGGGTAACACGACTTGCGGCATATGTATGGAATCACCCAATGCAAGCACAGCCCAAATATGACTAGGCGAAATCATTTTCGTGCATTACAGCATATTCTAGAAGCTACGAGTACGGCATCCCTTGTTGCCTCCACATTGTGAGTACGAATGATATCTGCGCCATTCATGACAGAGATGGCCTCTGCTGCAACAGAGCCAAAGAGTCTAGCATGTGATTTTCTGTTTTTTAGGATTTTTCCTATAAATGACTTGTTAGAGACTGATACCAAGACAGGAAAGGTCTGTTTGATAGAACCCAGATTTTTTAGTATGGATAAATCCCTTTCCAGCCAGTCAGAGTTGGTCTTTGTAAAGAAAGGGCCTTTGCCTGTTCTTCTAAAGAATCCTATGGCAGGGTCAAGAACTATTTTATCGTGTGGTATGTGTGATTTTTTTGCAATCATCAGGCTCTTCTTGAGCAGTCTCTTAGTTGTCATGACAGGACTACCAAGAACAGTTCTCTGACTGTATGCACATAGAATTAGAGACGGGGTAAACTCGGATACTATGTTTTGCATCTCTTTGTCATATTGTAGTCCAGAGATGTCATTGATTATCTCAACGCCGTGCTCCAAGGCATCCCTTGCAACCTTTGCCCTGCAGGTATCAACAGATATTGGTAGATTTGTAGAGTTTTGAATTATTTTGATCGCAGTGATGACTCTGTTGGACTCTGTCTTTTCAGATACTATACTTGACAGATACGGTGCAGTAGACATGCCTCCGATATCAACAAAGTCTGCTCCCTGATTCTCCATAGATTTAGCAGCATCTCTGAGAGTTTTACCAGTATAGATGGATTTTTTGTAAAACGATTCTGGACTGGCATTTAGAATTCCCATAATGCGTACAGGATTACTGCCACCAACTCTGACATTGCCAATCTTTGTCATAGGGTTTATCAAACCTAACGCAATTTGAGTTATATGATCTTGGGTTGGAAGAAGAGATACCAGGAGATCGTACTCGAGTTCGGATACAGCAAGAAACGAGATACCGAGTCTGCCATACTCTTGAATTCAATCCTAAAGAGAACAGATGCGCACAAAAAGATTGCCAGACTGGTAAAGGATCGAGTTGTCCTAGTTATCGGGTCAGGCCCATCCCTGTCGTCTGCTATTCCGAAATTAAAGAACTATGGCAAAGTAACAAAGATTGTAGCAGATAGTGCAGTCAAGCCGCTTGTAGATAATGGGATTATTCCAGATATCATCATCACAGACCTAGACGGGGATGAGAATACGCTAAAGAAGATTGCAAAGACAAAGACTGTCTTTGTTGTACATGCACATGGAGACAACATGAATAAACTAGAGCTTGCAAGAGGATTTAGAAACTGTATTGGGACAACGCAGTCATCTCCGTCTGGCAAGATTGCAAATTTTGGTGGATTTACTGACGGGGACAGAGGAGTCTTTCTAGCAGATCATTTTCAGGCAAAGAGAATTATCTTGTGTGGAATGGATTTTGGAGATAGGATAGGAAGATTTTCAGGTACTAGGAGATCTGAGAGGAGAGTAAAGCTGATGAAGTTAAAGAGAGGTGAATCCCTTTTAGCATGGCTTGGCACCTTTACAAAGTCAGAGCTATCCACCACATCACGTCCAATCAAAGGATTCAGAAAAATATCATACAAGCAACTAGATGCCATGATTGGCTAGAATGCATTTAATAGACAATCCTCATGGATCAGATCATGAGGTTTACCGAAGAGCAGATAAAAGAGATTGTTTCCTTAAAGGAGAGCTTGCTAGAACAAGTTGACAAGCATCAGGAGGGAATAGACATGTTGGAAAAAAATATTGTGGTTTTAGATCTGTTTCTAAAGGGCTCGAGTTTTACAAAGGCGTCTCATCTAAAAGTAAGAGAGGAAAAACCCAAGGTTGTAGAAAAACCGGCAAACTCTATCCCAATCAAGAGAAGCGATGATGGTGCAGTTATTGCCAATGCGTTTGTGACTGCAGAACAAGTATCCATAGTTTTAGATAACGGAATTGCAATCAATGCCGATACCCCTCCCTTCAAATCATTCTTTTTAGACAGAATAATAGGCGAGATGTCAAGAAAAGACATTGCCGAAGTAGAGAACGGCAAGATCCAAAAAGAGTCAGTCATTGACTGTATCGTCAACAGAGATGGTGCAAACATCAAGGAGATCATAATTAGAAACTATAGACAAAAGGAGAGGGTAAATGAGCTAATCAACACACTAGGTTGGTCATTGACTAAGATGCTTGTGAGAGAAAGTAACGAGTGATTGTATGGACAAGATCATAGTATTGGATTTTGGGTCACAATACAGCCATCTTATCTGTAGAAGAATCAGAGAGTTTTCTGTTTATGCAGAACTTGTCCCTTATGACATCAGCTATGACAAGATACGAGAGATAAATCCTACAGGAATAATCTTTTCTGGAGGTCCATCAAGTGTTTACAACAAGGATGCACCTATCCCAGAAGAAAAAATATTTGATATGGGCCTGCCCATACTTGGAATTTGTTATGGTCACCAGTTGATAGTCAACAAGTATGGAGGAAAGGTAAAGAGGGCAAACAAGGAATACGGCTCATCATTGCTGAGAGTAGATAGTGATGAGGATCTGTTAAACGGAATTGGCAAGACGGTGAGGGCATGGATGAGTCATGGCGATGAGGCAGAACAGATTCCAGAGGGGTTCAAAGTAATAGGACATACTGATAGTGCAAAGGCAGCTGCCATTGCATCAGAGGAGAGATCAGTTTATGGTATTCAGTTTCATCCCGAAGTGGTACACACCGAGCAGGGCACAGAGATTCTAAGGAACTTTGTATTAAAGGTCTGCAAGGCAAGACAGGACTGGACTATGGAGGGCTTTGTAGATATGACAGTAGAGAAACTCTCAAAGATTGAGGGGAATGTGCTCTGCGGGGTCAGTGGAGGCATTGATTCCACGGTTACAGCACTGTTAATCCACAAGGCAATAGGGGAGAGGCTAAAGTGTGTATTTGTAAATAATGGCCTACTGAGACTAGACGAGGAAAAAGAGATAGAGAAGATCTTTGGAGACAACTTTGAGATGAACTTTACTGTAGTGGATGCAGCAGATGCGTTTTTAGGTAAACTACGCGGCATAGAGGATCCTGAAAAGAAGAGAAAGATTGTTGGGGAAGAGTTTGGTCGTGTCTTTAGTGAGTTTGCCCAAGAGAACGGGCCGTTTAGGTGGTTGGCTCAAGGTACGCTGTATCCAGATGTAATTGAGAGCGGAGTATCAGGGGGGCCTGCTTCAGTGATAAAGTCTCATCACAATGTAGGCGGACTTCCAGACTGGCTTGGTTTGGAGGTCTTGGAGCCACTAAGAGAACTGTACAAAGACGAGGTAAGAGAGATTGCCAAGATTCTCAGAGTTCCAGAAAAGCTTTGCATGAGACATCCGTTTCCAGGACCAGGTTTGTCAGTTAGGATAATGGGAGAGGTAACTCCAAGAAAACTAGAGATCTGCAAGGTAGCAAGCAAGATTGTAGAAGACGAGTTGTCCAAAGCCGGTCTGTATGAGAAGGTATGGCAGGCATATGCAGCAGTGGGTGATGACAGAGCAGTGGGGGTAGTTGGGGATGAACGCCGATATGGAAATATAGTGGTAATCAGAGTTGTAGATTCAGTTGATGCAATGACTGCAGATTGGACAAGACTGCCACATGATGTACTAGAAAAGATTAGCAATAAAATAACAAATGAGATTGAGGATGTTACCTGGGTCACATATACCATCTCAAGCAAGCCGCCGGCAACAATTGAACCACAATAGTGATAAGATTGGAATATGAAAAGATTTGTGAGCAGATTTTAGAGTGTGACCGGAACATTCGATATGTGGGGATATATGATTTTGGGGAACTGCATGACAAGATGCGGCTAGGACTAAAGAATCATCTGTCAAGAAAGGAGACTGAGATGTCCCTGTCTCAGGCAGTATACAGATGGTCTACACGCAAAAAGACAGCAGGCAAGATTGGAGAGCCGATTTATGCGCTGGCAAAATATGAAAAGATTTATCGGGTGACCATTCCAATAGGAGGCGCGGGACTAATCTTGGTTAGCATAGAACTAGTTGCAGATCCGAGTACAATTATAGATAAAATCATAACAATTAGAGACTCGCAGTCATCATAATTAGATCATGCATGCTCCAAAGACACCTGCAGAGTCTCCGAGTTTGTTGTGCAGTATAGGAGTATCAACAGAGTCTGAGAATACCTTGTCATAAACAGAGTCTCGTCCTTCAGTATATAGAAAATCAATGTTTGAGAGTCCTCCACCCAAGACAATGGCATCAGGATCCAAGATATCAATTATGTTTGCAACGCCATATCCAAAATTTTCTATAAATTCGTCCTTCCATATTTTACCGACTTTGCTGTCAATGCCGTCAAGAATTTCCCTAAGAGGTTCGAGTTTACCTGTCATACTAGTCCATCTGTCTTCAAGGGCAGGGCCACTGAGGTAGGTCTCGACACATCCGGCCTTGCCACAGTAACACATATTCCCGTTACGATGTAAGGTGTGATGTCCCCATTCACCGCCTATGTTTGTTCGTCCTGAATAGAGTTTTTTGTCAATTACTATTCCACCCCCGACACCTGTTCCAAGAATAATGCCAAAGACTAGATTAAAATCAACTGCGGCCCCCATGACGGCTTCGGCCATTGTAAAACAGTTTGCGTCGTTTTCCATAGAGATTTTTTTCCCAAGTTTGTCTTCAAGATCCTCTTTTAGTGGCTTGCCAATCAAGCACTGTGTGTTGCTGTTTTTGACAAAGCCAGTCTGTTTAGAGATTGCACCGGGCGTACAGATTCCTAATGAAAAATCTGATATGTTTTTAGATATTTCGAGAACCAGTGATGAGACAGAGTCTAGAATTTTCTGATAGTTGTTTTGAGGAGTAGGAACTCTTTTTCTGGTGATGATATCAAGATTCTCATCAAGCAAGACTGCCTCGGTTTTAGTGCCACCTAAATCCACACCTAGCTTGTACAACAAAGAGTATCAGAGAACTCTCTCTGGGGTTTAGCCCATTGGAGGACCGCCACCGCCGGGAGCTCCGGAGATTGCGATGACATCATCAATTCTAAGAATCATGCATGCAGTTTCGGTTGCAGATTTGATAATTTGCTCCTTTACAATTACGGGTTCCACAACGGCAATTCCCATCATGTCTACTATCTTCATGTTTCTAGCATCAATGCCAGTCCACTTGTGACCTTGGTTTTGTTTTGCCCTTAGATTAGCCATGGTATCAATTGGATCCATTCCGGCATTTTCAGCAATGGTAAGTGGAATTGTCTCTAGGGCTTCGGCATATTTTTTAATTGCAAGCTGCTCTCTTCCATCAAAATTATCAGCCCAGTCCTTGAGTACCGAAGCTGCAAATGCCTCAGGAGCCCCACCACCTGCAACAATTTCTGGCTTTTCAATGACATCTTTTACAACCATCAAGGAATCATGAATTGAACGATCAACCTCGTCTATTACTCTCTGAGTTCCGCCACGAATAAGCATCGTAACTGATTGTGGGTGCTTGCATCCTTCAATAAAGACCCATTTGTCAGATTCAATCTTTTTTTGATGGGCAATATCTGCTGTGCCAAGGTCACCAGACGAGAGATCTCCAAGATTACTGATTACACGTCCGCCTGTGGCCTTTGCAAGTTTAATCATGTCACTTTCTTTGACACGACGTACTGCCATAATGCCATATTTTGCAAGATAGTGTTGAGAGATATCATCAATTCCTTTCTGACAGATAAGGACATTGGCCCCTTCATCATGTAGTTTGTCAACCATGGTCTTTAACATTCTGTTTTCTTCTTCTAGGAACATTTGCATCTGTGTTGGATCAGTTATTCTAATCTCTGAACTAAGTTCGGTCTTTTCTATCTCTAGTGCTGAGTTTATCAGTGCAATCTTTGCTTTCTCAATTTTTGTGGGCATTCCGCTGTGGACAATTTCTTTATCCAAGACAATTCCCTTTATGATTTGCGTATCGCCAATGGAGCCTCCGGCTTTCTTTTCCACCTTTATGTTATCAAGATCAACAGAGAAGGTATCACCTTGCTTTGTAGTAATGCTTAGAATTGCATCAACTATAATCTTTGAGATCAATGCACTGTCCTCAGAGATCAGTTTTGATTGCATGCTTGTTGCGGCAATTTTTAAAAGAGATTGTTTATCGTCAGGTCGTATCTTGTTTGCCAGCTCAGAGTATATCTCCAGAGTTTTGTCAGCTGCTGCCTGAAATCCATCAATAATAGTTGAAGAGTGAACATCCTTGTTGAGTAGTTCTTCGGCTTTGGCCAATAATGCACCTCCAAATATTACAGAAGATGTTGTACCATCTCCCACCTCATTGTCTACGGTTTTGGAGATTTCAACCATCATTTTAGCTGCCGGATGCTGAACATCAATCTCTTTTAGAATTGTAGCACCATCATTTGTTATAGTCACATCACCTAGGGAATCAACTAGCATTTTATCAAGACCGCGAGGCCCAAGACTGCTTCTAACCAACTGTGCAACTAGCTTTGCTGCGGCAATATTGTTTTGTTGGGCATCCTTGCCTTTTTGCTGTAATGCACTCTCCTTGAGAACTAGAACAGGCCCGTTTGGTCCTTGCTGAATTGATGCCATTTAGATTCAAATTCAATCCTCAAAATCCCCCTTTTAATTGCTACTTTTCCCCATTCCCGTAACAGAGGGTCGGTTTGTCCCTTGGATTTATCCTTGCAGATAAACCCCCCCTAATTGCGATCACATATGCTGAAGATCATACGTTGGTGTGTGCCAGAGTTTGGGGGTTTTCTGATCGCTACCTATAACCCATCTAGCAGGTTTGGAGAATTCATATTCAGTGTTAATATCTCATGGTGTGATAGATAGCAGGTCGCTCTCATTTAGCAGATAGGCAAGACATATCTTCGTTTTTTTACATCAACTATACCACCAGATGTTATTCGAGCTGACGGCAAGGCTAGAAAGGGCAGGAACAGAGGAATCAGATGTGGTCTTGAGAACTTTGAACCAGAATCTACAATGGTATTTGTAATTTTTTCAAAGTTAGATGAAACCTTTTCAAAAGAGTCAGTTGAGATGATTCCTCCAAGTTGTAAAGGTAGCGAGGCGAGAATTTTTCCATGTTTGACAACAGCTAGACCCCCCTGATTCTTGATTAGGTGGTTTGCAGCAAGTGCCATATCAGAGTCATTAGAACCAATTACAACTAGATCATTTTCATGAAAACTCCAAGTTGAGGCAAAGGCACCTATATCTGCTCCAAAGTTTTCAAGAAATCCAACAGAATGCCTGTTTGTTCTATGTGTCCTATCAAAGGCGGCAACCTTCCAGACATCAGAGTCTAAAGAGGCAGAGACGTGTCCGTCTTTTGGATAAAGCTGAGCAGAGCCTATCCCTGTAATGATCTCTGTTTGCATATAGATGGTATTTGCAATAACGTCCTTCTTTTTTGATTTTACAACAAAGTCATCTTGGGAAAGATTTCCTAGTTTTATGGTTTTTTTAATCCAAGGAGAGATTGTTTTTTTCTTGATGGGGGCAACTATCTTTCCATTAGAGACTATCAGTCTTCCGCCAACAAAGACTTTGTTTGGTTTGAATGATTTTAGGTCATCAAAGATTAGAATGTCAGCTAGTTTCCCAGGTGCTATGCCACCAAGATCTTTGCCCATGTTATAATAATCAAAATTATTCTTTGATGCCATGGTAAGTGCATCTATTGGTTTTAAACCAAGTTTGATGGATTCTCGTATACAGTGATCTATATGACCAAATTCTGTCATATCTACAGGATCAAGGCCGTCAGAGCAGAACATCAATCTATCAATATACGTTCCATGCGATAAGACATGAGGAATTATCTCCTTTAGATCACGTCTGATGGAACCATCCCTGATCATAATCCACATTCCAAGGCGCAGTCTCTCCAAGACCTGATCAAAATTGGTTGGTTCATGACAAGACAGTATTCCAGATGAGACATATGCATTGAGTTTTTTGCCACTTGCGCCTGCAGTGTGACCGTTAATTATGCAGTCACGCTCCAACATTGCAGAGAGTGACTTTATTGTTTTTGGTTCTCGAAGGGTAACCCTAGTCCATGAAAAAACTTCGCCTAGACCAAGAACATGTGGGTGTTTAACAGCAGACCGTTCTTGTGATAGTGACAGGGAACTGCTGTTGCTGAATTTTGCATCAACTGGAAGGCCCCCTGGAACGACTTGGAATATTCTGATGGGAAGATCTTCTCCGAGTTTGAGAAACTCCTGAAAACCCCGATAACCTGCCACGCTGACTATGTCAATAGGATCAGAGAAGAGAGAGGTAACGCCGCAAAGAAGTGCCTTTTTTGCAAATTCAGATGGCAGTACAAATTGATCAATGTGTACGTGTGGATCTGCAAAACCTGGACTTGTGTATCTTCCCTTGACATCAATTAGTATGGTCTTTGGGCCTAGGGCATGTGTGGCATCAGGACCAACGTATGCAATCCTGTCATTGATGATTGCAATCTGAGTCTTTGGAATGATCTCTCTTGTGTAGACAGATAATAGATTACAGTCTTTTAAGATCAGATCTGCTTTTCTCTCACCCATTGCCACAGAGTTAAGATTTAAGATCGAGTCTGCTAGACTGCTCATACCTCTTAATTGTATTTTGTACCTATTATAGATAATCTCAAACGTTGTCACATCTAGAACATGTTTGTGATTTTAAATAGACCGTGGCAAAAACATCGATCACAGGCACATATCAGAATGTCCTAGTCAACATTTTTAGGTATGTTCGATGAAACAGTGTTACAGTGACTATAACGCAGATCTCAGATGTAAAATCATGGGAAATAGATGTGATAAATTCGGATATTCCCGTGTTTGTAGACTTTTGGGCTGAATGGTGTGGTCCATGTAGAATGGTAAGCCCCGTGGTTGAAGAACTATCATCTGACTATGATGGCAAGGTAAAATTTGTCAAGGTTAACGTTGACGAAGTCGGCGAGTTAGCATCAAAATACAATGTCTTTAGTATCCCGACATTGGTTCTTCTCAAAAAAGGAGAGGTGATTAGCCAGCAGGTAGGCGCAGCTTCTAAAGAATCATACAAAGGTATGATTGACAGAGGACTAGCATAAATTCAAACATATTTTTCTTCTTTTTTGATCCTAAAGTAATTAATATCACAAGAATCTAGGTGGGATTATGTCGTTTGGTGAGGTAGATACGCTAAGCATGCTCTTTGAAAAGCTACAGAGTCTGTTTGACGAGTCTCAAGGGTACTATGAATCATTTCTAGATACAAACAACATGTACAAGAAGGGTCAGCTTAGTGACAAAGAGTTCTTTCAGAAATTGGGAGACTATACAGTTGCATATTCTGCATTAGAATTTTTGGCCATCAAAGTAATCTTTGAATTAAAAAAATCAATAGGTGCTGGTTCTGGAAACACACAGTCCCCCGGCCTGATGCCAGGAATGGGTCAGCCAGGATATATGGCAGGAGGTATGAATCAACCAAGAGTAGGTACTGCAGATAATCCAGTAGGAGGAAGTCCGCCAGGAATTGTATCTACACAAGAAGCGTTTGGAGATGTTGGAACTTTGCCATCACCAGATCCTGCACTGGTGCCTAGACAGACAACACCGCAGAATGGAGATGGATGTTCTTCGTGTGGTGTGGCGCTTCGAGCAAATGCAAAGTTTTGTACAAAGTGTGGCGCAAAGGCATAACTATTGTGTTGTTCCACATTCAGGACAGAACTTTGCAGTAGATGAAAGACTGGTTCCACACTCTGAACAAAAGTTTCCATCCGTAATTTGTTCGTTGTATGCATTTCCAACAAATGCAGAATTTTTTACAGCACCTGATGGCTCGTATTTGTCATCATCAATTAAGACAGGTTCAAAGTCCTGTTCTGTCAAAAATGTCATCATTCTTGGAATTCCCTTACCGTCATTTTTTGGATCAGGAACCGAGTCTCCTAACCAAAATGCAAATCTCATCAGAGTTAATTCCGGAGTAGAGAAGGCCAGAGTATGCTTTGACATGTAGTCTTGTGCGGCTTTTTTGCCATCAAAAACTTCCATGAGAATAGTATTTCTTATTTATGTATATAGTTTTTAGTAATGCCTGATTTTTTAGATTGTAGATGGTTTCACATTAATCCAGAATCTTTGCAATCACCGTGCAAAATATCACGACTTGGCATATAGCTAATAGGCGGCAGGACATATAGATATTCTAAAAATGGTGGACCGGGAGGGAATCGAACCCTCGACATCCTCGTTGCGAACGAGGCATTATACCACTAAACCACCGGCCCTCAGAGTATCCTCTTTGTGTTCTTCTTTTATTCATTTTCTCAACGCATAATAGCCTGAATCTCATAAAGGCACAGATGACGTATGACAGTATCATTGTAGATTCACACGTTATCCTCCCTCAGGGGATAGTTGAGAAGAATATCATAATTGATGAGGGAAAGATTGTAGGATTTACAACTGACACGCCTGCATGTGATCATAGGATTGATGGTGCAAGATTAGTTTCAGTGCCAGGACCAATTGACACTCATGTCCACTATGGGGTTTATTCTCCTATCAACCGGGCTGCAAAGACTGAATCTCATGCCGCAGCAATAGGCGGCATTACCACTATGATGCGAATGCTTCGACTAGGGAGTTCATTTTCGAGTTCTTTACAAGCTCAGCTTGATGCCGCACGTCGGAATCATTATGTTGATTATGCAATTCATGCATCGGTATTTACACCGCAGCAGATCAATGAGATGAATCTGTGTGTTGAGCAGGGAATTACGTCTTTTAAGATTTACATGAATCTTGGAGGAGAAGTCAGTCATGTTTACATGGATATGCCGCCTGATTCTACCGGCCTTGTTGCAGCTCAGGTAGATGTAACTGATGAGATTGTCAGACAGACAGTAAAGACTGCAGCCAAACTTGGATGTCCTGTACTAGTTCATGCAGAGGACTATGAGTCCTGTGGGTGTGGAATAAAGACTGCAAAAAAAAAGAAACAGGATGGCTTGTCTGCATGGTCATCTAGCCGTTCACCTGAATTTGAAGCAAAAGCGATCAAGAAGGTATCAAAGTTTGGACGGGATTATGATTGTGTGATTTATTTTGTTCATATTGGTTCAAAGCGTGCACTGCAACAGATTGCAGAAGAGAAGAGGCTTGGAACAAGGATTTTTGTAGAGACATGTCCACATTATTTGATGTTATCTTATGAGAAACAGTCAGGATATCTTGCAAAAGTAATGCCGCCCATAAGAACAGAAGATGACCGTAAAGCAGTCTGGACTGCACTATCTCATGATTTGATTGATACCATAGGTACTGATCATGTTGCAAATCAGCTCAAACTCAAGCTAGGCGGGGACGATGTGTGGAGTGCCCTTGCAGGATTTCCTGGAATTGGCACGCTGGTTCCTATTTTACTAAGTTATGGGGTTAATCAAAACAAGATCACACTAGAGCAGTTTGTACGTTTTACCAGTCAAAACGCCGCGCAAATTTTTGGAATGAAGCAAAAGGGATCTCTTGAGAAGGGTTATGATGCAGATGTTGTCATGATAGATTTGAAGAAGGAAAAGACCGTTACATCTGATTTGTTTGGAGGATTCTCTGATTATATCGTCTATGAAGGCAGAGAACTGACAGGATGGCCTGTCAAGACAATGGTTCGTGGGGAGTTGGTAGCTGAGAACTTTGAGGTAGTTGGAAGACTAGGTCATGGTAGACTAGTAGATAGATTATCTTCAAGATAGTGTATTTTCATATACCAAGATAGTTTACCCCGTTCCTATCTTTGCGTTCCTAAACCAGATTCTGTGAAGTTATCGAGACCTAGTCATACCTGAAATATGGATCTTATTCAAAAAGACCCTCAGGCTCTGTAACATATTCTAGAGGCAGACATGATAAAATCTAGCGTATTATCTAATGGTATTATTTGACAAATTTATCAAATTTTGGCTTGGGTTTTTCTATCATTTTTTGATATTGTACAAACAGAAATTGTATGCGATCATCATCTGACTTGAACGGTTCTTTGCGATATAGTTTTTCTACTGCTTTGTCTAGTTTTTGATGCGCTTTTCTCAAGTCTGAGGGCATAGTTGTTTTATCATACAAAATTTTTGGTGACACGTTTGGGTATTTTTCTCGTATATCTAGTATGTTTTGTGCTAGTGGTTTTAGGGAGGTATAGTCATCAGGTACAGGAAATGTCTTGTATACCATATCTATGGAGTATCGCAGTCTGGTTTCCAAGCGTCCATACACCGCCCTTAACCATACCATGTGCATCTTTGAAGTCAATAACCCAAACACATCTATTGGACAATCCTGTATAATGTTGGATGCGTTGCTTGGTATTACTGGGGGCGACATATAACCAAATGGCACATACTCACGTGACTCTAATGTGGTACTCAACAGTAACAAAAATGGGGTTGTAGGAAACATATTATAACTAAATAATTTTGGGTCTAATACTTTGGTGGTGTCAGCTTTGCTTTCTGCCCTAAACTCTCTAACTAACTTAATTCGTTTCTGTACATGAGGTAAGTTATCTAATAATTTTGGATCGGCATCATTTAATTTCAGAATCCACCTAATCTCACCTTTTAGGAATTCTTCTACACCAGTATATGGTCTTAGTAACGGTTCGGCATTAGGTTCTTTTTTCAAAAACTCTGTTTTTCCCTCATCAGTAAAGATGTAATTACCATTGTCTGCTGGCTTTGTACCCATTACCGCTCTGGGCAATCCATTAAGATTTTTGGATGCAGATTTCACTATTGGTAATGGTATATTACTACCTATCAGGTGTGGTGATATGTATGATGGATTTGTTTCTATGATGCCATCAAATAATCTCGTTTTGTTTGGTTTTTGTTTTGATAGTCCAATTATAACTACTGCCAACTGGGCTTTTTTCTTAGCGTCAGACGACCATTTGAATGATTTGTATGCAAAAAATATAACCGTTTCATCTTTTAAAATTTGTGACCACAGTGGTTCAACTTGTGTGCCTTGTGTTATACTATTAGTTGCAACAAATGCAATTTGTGGATATTGTGTGTGTGTGTGTGTGTGTGTGTGGTATATACTCTATAGCCTTAACAAACCAATTAGAAACATAATCAAGTTTAGTAGAATTTGTTATTGTTTTTGTTTGTTTTTTTTGTTCAGGTTCCATCAAGTCGGCACCAAGAAATGGTGGATTGCCCAAGATATAGTCACATTGGTCATTTGGTATGACATCATTCCAATCAATCTCTAATGCATCTCTACATACAATGTTTGGTTTCTTTTTTATCGGTATGCGTCGAAAATTTTGCTTATATTTACTACTCAGTTCTCTATTCATTAGATGATCCATCATCCATAGAGCGGTTTCAGCAATCTTTGCAGAAAACGGTTCTATCTCAATCCCATAGAATTGATCCACATCCACAATCGATAACCCTTCTGGGTCTTTTTTAGGATCATCATTTCCGGGAACCATCAGAATGCATCTATGTTCTAATCTTCTAATCTCTCTATATGCTACAATTAAGAAATTGCCACTACCGCAAGCTGGGTCTAAGAATTTCAATCCTCTCAATTTTTTCTAAAATTGTATTAATTTATTATTCTTGGAATCAACGTTATCCATCGCAGATATGTCATCTAATTCATTACTAAAACTGTCCAAGAATAATGGTCTGATAACTTTGAGTATGTTTTCCTCACTGGTGTAATGAGCCCCTAATTCATGTCGAGATTCTTGATCCATAACAGTTTGGAACAAGTTGCCAAATATTGCTGGAGATACTTTTGACCAGTCTGGCTCTCCTGCCTCAATAATTAATCTGCGGGACTCTGCATCAAACACAGGAAAGTCAATTTGTCCCTCAAACAGTGCCCCGTTTATGTATGGCCATGACATTACATCTGAACCTGTTGTTGTTGGCCGTTTGTCTTTAGGGGTGTTTAATATAGAAAACAGATAGCTTAAAGAATGTCCCAATTCAGACCCATCTTCGGATGTATTGCGTATGTATTCTTGGAATTTATTATTATCTGCAAATACGTTTGTATCATCTCCAAACAGACAGAATACAAGCCGTGTCAAAAAATGTCTAGCTTGATAACTTGGATAATTATTCTTTTCTAATTCTTCATAAACACTACCAAGTATCTCGGATACATTATTGTTTACAGGGTTTGAATAAGGTCTTTGGGGTTTATCTGTCATAAACCCAAACAATCCAATGTGATCTACAAGATTGTAAATATCAAAATAGTAATAACTATTATCAGATTTATCCTTTAGATACCAATATTCAAAATCACATGCGAGTATGAATCTTGGTAGTTTGCTACTAGGGAGTAATGAATAATATTTTAACGCCTGCTCAAATGCTTTGTGTGTTCCATTACCACGACTCTTCATCTCTATGAGTAGTTTGCCTGGCCATAAACAGTCTATTTTCAGAGCACTGTCATCAGGCGAATCCTCAAACCCAGCTACTGCTGTTCTGTCTAGACCAAACACAGCAAAAAAATCATTGATAAATGTCTGACTATGAGCGGATTCGTTAGAATCTGACTTGTGTTTTTACACGAACTGTTTGGCATTATGTTTAATCTCATCATTTGTTTGATCTTGTATGGTATTTGACATTGTGTGTCACTCCACTATTTCTTTTCCACTTGGATCATAATTCCCTTACTACGAATAACAAACTTGAGACTTTCAGGCTCTCCTAAAAATTCTATTATTGGTTTTGGAATTGTGCAAACTTGAGATGTTGAGCCGTTTCTGTTTGAAAGTGTGTTTATTGAAACACTAAACTCTGTTTCGTCTTTCTTCCATCTTGTCATAATGTGGAATAATATTCATACATTATAAATTTATCGTTAACCCTATTGTTAACTAAATCTATAAATAACCCTAGTGTTAGTAATAATACATGGTGAGTTTATCTAGTTTGGTAAGGTGTCGCCCCGATGAGGCGAGTGTCTTGTCAAAGGACATCGTGGGTTCGAATCCCACACTCACCGCTTCTTTTTGTTCTATATTAATTTTCGAGGTAGGTCAGACATGAATCAACAAATAACCCAAAAAGCACAACTAATGATAGAGAAAAACGGTTATGCCAAACAGACAAAGGAAGGTGCATTCCAAGTAAAGAGCCAGTTTGACGAATCCGCGTCTTATACAGTTGACAGAACTGGCAAAGGTCTAAGGTGGGGCTCAAAAAGATGGACGCCCCTGTTATGGAAGGGTTGAAAGTACACTACAACTTTGTCAGAAAGCACCAAGCCTTAGGTGGCAAGACCCCCGCAGATGTAGCCCTTGTAGAAGTCGAGGGCAAGAACGAGTGGAAGACCATCATACAAAATGCTAGTTTATACAAGGAAAATTCAATTTAATTTCTTGGCTATACACTCGGGACATAAAATAATTCCTTGTTTGTTGTTGGTAAGTTCCAACATTGTATCTGTGTATTCATCGATCTCATTTTTGACGTAGTTTGTCCAAGCTGTCTCAAAGAACATTATACAACATGGTGAAATTCCGTGCCGGATTCCATTCCAAAACCATCTATAGTTTGTCTTTCTGTGTTTCAATTACAAAGTATTGTCGCTATCTGCGATCTAAATATTTTACGAAAAACTTGATTGACTAATTGGTGTTAGAGGGCCTGTGGTTAATACGCTGAAATTTGCAAGATGTCCTCATTGCAAAACAAAGTTTGCACAAAGCAGGGCAGAAGTAGAAAAACTGTTTGGAGTTAGAAATTATGCCAAATCTGTATATGTTCAATCTTGGTGTAAAGAATGCAGATCAACTAACTCTTAATCATATATTTTTTCAATTAGAATAAGATCCATATTTCAGGTATGACTAGGTCTCGATAACGTTACAGTACCGACGTCAGCACTATTTTTATAATTGTGGCAGGTAACTGGGGCATGCCCCAAAAAGACCCAATGTTTGACATGGCAACAATGACGGCTTACAAGGATGAGAACCTCATGCCGGCTCGCAAATCTGTGGCATATTTTGCAGAGGTCACCACACCAGGTGAGAACGGCAAAGGGCCTAAAAAGACCCTGTATCGGATTCGGAAATGAAATGTAAACCCTGCCGGATTCGCAGGATTGATAACTATGAGACGATGCTAGACCCCCGAGGGTGAGACTGTGGCTGGCGGGGGCGGGAAGCAACAAGATGAGCATGACTAAAAATCCTTGTGAAATTTATGATAATTATTGGCATGTGAACACATGTAATCTACCCAAAGATGTATTCATTGTAAAATATCAAACCGACCACCATCTTTGGCTTTGTAGATTACGTCTGGCCGTTTAAGAAATATGCCTGATTCTAAGACCCCGGGTATCTGCTTGATTTTTTGGGTTAGTGCCCGAGGATTCTTTATAGTTCCAAAGTTACAGTCCAAGATTATATTTCCATTTTCTGTAAAGAATGGATAGTCTCTGACAGATGAACGAATTTGTGCTTTGCCTCCGAGTTTTTTTATTGATTCAGTAACAAGACCTCTTGCAAGCAGATGAGTTTCTATTGGAACAGTTCTTGTAAAGTTTTTTACAAACTTTGTCTTGTCTGCCATTACTATGACCTTTCTTGCAAGGCCAAACAGAATATTTTCTCGTAGCAATGCTCCACCCCCTCCTTTGATAACATACCTTTGTGAGTCAATCTGGTCTGCACCATCAAATACAACATCTATGTGTTTGACTTGATCCGATTCTACTAGTGGGATGCCTCCTTTTTCTGCAGCTAGCTTGATTTGTAATGATGTTGGTATTCCTTTGATGTTATATCCCTTGAGTTTGATTAGTTTTGCAAGTGATTTTACAAATGTAGCTGCTGCACGTCCACTGCCTAATCCAATAATATAGTCATCTTTTACAAATTTTAAAGCATCGTTTGATAATGCCTTGATGGCATCATCGTACGTCAATTACTCTACCTCAGCTTGATCAATCTTATCGAGTACACGTCGGATATCTATTTTGAGTTTATTTAGATCGTCAGAATCATCAATATCATCAAATTCCCCAACTTGTTCTGAAAGTGCTTTGTGTATGTCTGGTTTGGGTTTTGGCGTGGTAGTATCAACTTGGGACATACTTGTCTGTATGGTCTCTTGTGGTTTAGGTGGAGGCATTGTCCTTGGTATCAAGTCAGGTTTTGTTTCAGGTGGTTGGAACGGGGATTTTGTACCTGAAATATTTGTCAGAGTTGTTAGTTCAAATGCCCCGGGTTGTGGCAATAGAGTTTCTACCGGTTCTCTTTTGGGCTCTGGTGGTTTGACAAAGTTGAATGGTCTGGGTTTTGTTTCAGGTTTGCTCTTTGGTGTCTCAACTTTGGCGCTTGGCATCTTTGATGACAGTTCATGCAGTCTTTGATCTAGTCTTGATAGTTTTTGATCCATTAGTGTGATCAGTCCATCTCCTACCGGACCCAAATCAGGATGATTGCTTGCCTGTTCAAGTTTTTCTAGTTTGGCTAGCACAATTCCTAGTTGGTGTTGGTATTTTAACAACAGTTTGTCTTTTTGAATTTTAGAGAATTCAGAGTCTGCCTGATATAGCCTTGAGATGGTCTTTGTAAGAATATCTTTTTCAATCTTTAGTGAATTAACTTGGCTTTTGATGTATGAGCTAGCACCAAGGCTGAGCAGTTGTTTTTTGTCTCTTGGGATTTTGCGTACAGCCGCAGCTGTTGCAACTCCTGCCAACGAACTAAGGATAAGAACGATCTCTTGCATCTACGTATACCATTTAATCCAAGAATACTTTCTGCGTTTGGCCTCTGGAAATCCACAGCTTGCACACTGGTGGTGACGTTTATGAAGCGAGTTTTTGCCACATCTTCTGCATCTGATGTGAACTTTCTTCTTTGTAAAACCACCCATTGAGGTTGTGCCTTTAGTCATTGCATATCACCCCTAATTTGGTGCCGGTGGAGGAGATATCATAACCACATTGTCTCCTCTAACCACAATGCTTCCGAGGCTCTTTGAATCGCCGTCAGCGGGGATCTCCTCTGAGGAATCGAGTAGCAGGTTCATGTGCTGGTCAAAGCCAAGAAGATTACCTCTAATGGTTTTGTTTCCTTTGAGCTTTATCAATACGACTTGATTGATACTCTCATCCAATACTTTTACTGCCATATCAACGGACATCTATTTCACTTATTGACTTGGATAACAAGGGATTATATTAAATTTCCATTGGTAAAACTATGAGCTATATTCGGTAAGGCAAGTTTGACACTTTTTTCCGAGATTTTTGACGATTTCGGCTAGTATTGTTTGACCGTGTTTCTTTGTGGCTTTGGTCGGATCACCCCAAATTCCGTTTTTTGTGGCTTTGGGAAATGATTTAGCCGCCAGGCTCTTAATCCTTGTAATCTCATGTTTTGTCATATTATCTGTGATCAGCCCCTTTTTTGCCAGTCTCATTTTGACGTCTTTTGAGATTGCCAGCATTAGTGATGTCTCGACAAATCCTGCATGATCAAAGTCTCTTTCTAGAAAATGCCAATATGACAGGGATGATACTCGGAGCTTGTTCCCTGAGATTCTCTCAAGTTTCACATCCAGGTTCTGTATTGGTTTTAGGTTTCCGTAATGCCCATTGATTATAAAGACTGTTTTTATGTTATTTGAGACTAGTGATATGCACAGATCAGTTAGAATCGTACGTAGAGTCGATGCCCTAATACTTAGATTAAAGAAAGGTGCATGTTCGTATGAGACTCCGTAATTGAGTGTAGGTAGCAGGAGATATCCATATTTTTCTGAGATTTTTTTTGCAACCATGGTTACAATCTCAGAGTCAGTTGATACTGGCAGGTGTGGTCCGTGTTGCTCAATGGAACCTACCGGAATTATGGCTACCTGCTTTTTCGCAGTTATTGACTTGCGAAGTGCGGGGTCAGTGTAAGTTTTGATATCTACCATTTGACTATCTACCCGGTGTGAACTTTTCTCCATCGAACTTTGAGCTTGTTCTCTAGATGCATCCTTATGGCTTTGAGTAGTGTTGATGCCTCTAGTTTTTGTCCTTTGAGTTTTATCTTCTCTAATGTATCGTTTGGATTTACTTTGAAAGAGTCTTGTAAAATTATAGGTCCTTGGTCTAGGTTTTCTGTCACATAGTGAGATGTAACACCGACAATCTTTGTACCCCTTTCAAAGGCTTGTGCATATGCAGAAGCTCCTGTGAATGCGGGGAGTAGTGACGGATGAATGTTGATTATTCTGTTTGGATATCTCCAGACAAAGTTGGGACTAAGAATTCTCATGTATCTTGCAAGTGAGATCAAGTCAATGTTGTATTGCTTGCAGATTTGAATGATTTTTGCCTCTGCCTTGTCTTGAATTTTATCTTCTATTGTAACAAACGGAATTTTGGCTTTCTTGGCTAGCGGTTCTAGTGTTTTTTCAGTACCAATAATTACAGAAATCTTTCCTTTGAGTGACTTTGTATTAGTAAGAATTGTTTGAAGACATAATGGCTCCCGGGTTACAAACACGGCAATGTTTTTCTGCAGGTTTGTTTCGTGATGTGTGCTGACATCCATCTTTTCTTTCTTAGCTAAACTTTGAATATCCGAATCAAATTTCTTTACATTTATCGGTTTGAGAAAAGACACCTCAAGATACATGCCAAACAGACTCTTGATTACATTTTGATTCACTTGCTCAATGTTTCCACCTCTAGAAAAGGCAAAATTTGTAAATGTGGCTACAATTCCTTTTCTGTCTTTGCCTACCACTGTAATTCCTACCACCGTCTTTTTCATGACTTTTGTTGAAGGATTTTCTCATTATTAATCATTTACAGTGTTATGGCTCTAGAGACAAGCTGCATGGATGGGGCTTGTCGGAAGTCATGGTTTTCTTCAATTGTCCCCAATAGATCCCTAGAGCAGTCAATCTAGTTTGCCAAAATATCAACTGATACTGAACCAGATGTTTCATTATTTGGATTGATGATAATTACGAGTTCTTGTGTCTCTGGAATCGTAATATTTTTCTGTCCATCATATTCCCATGTAAAATACTCAGAGATTGCGGTTTGATACAAAACCCCTATCAGCTCAAAATCCTCAGAAAAATCAAACGTGTCCCCATTTAGTGTGATTGACAAGATTTCTGGACTGCTTCCGTTTGGAACGAATCTAAAAAAGTATTCACCTCTCTCAAGAACAAGTGCTTTGGTATAAACACCGTTAACGTAGAGGTCAGAGTCTGCAAGTGTTATGTGAAATACAGCATCATCTGTTTGGGCAGGTTCTAGTGATAACGAACTTGTTATAATGATGGCAATTATGATGGCTATGAAGAGCAGTGTGATTTTTTTATTCAACAAGACATATAGTAAATTCCATTATAAAAATAAATTTCGGGTTTTTAGAATAAATTACCAGATTCATGATTTTCCAAAATAGGGATTTTGGCAATACCCAGAATCATTAGTTTTTGAGACTATTCCCATCCAAGTTTTTCTCAAAGGCATGAATAATCTAGACGTATAATTTTTGCAAAGTCATGTTCATGTGGTTATCAGGAGAGGGTTTTAGATGGCAGGCAAAATCATCTAGGGAGATGGTAACGGGCTGCCAAAAATACTGGTTAGAAGGCACGAATTGTAAATTTGGCTGGTTTTTTGGTTAGTAATTTTTTATGTACTGTAAACCATTCTTTACACCTGAAATTAAGTACGTATTTTAAAACTAAACTCATGCCTAGTCTAGCCAACAAGTGGACTAAACCAGCAAGTCCAGGCGTTACTGAGAAGATTAATGATGTAATAAAGTCCAAAGGCCCCCTAAAACCAAGGGTTCAGCAAGGAATTAAAAAACTCCAAGTACAGATTAAAAAGCTAGATTCAATGTTAACAAGCCTACAAGAGCGTGATGCAAAGTTATTTCAGCGAATTGTAGAGGCAACACAAAAACATGATACACAGACAGCCAGAGTTCTTGGCAATGAGTTGGCCGAGGTGAGAAAGGTCGCTAAAATTTTGAGTAGTGCAAGAGTAGCACTAGAACAGATTGAATTACGATTAACTACATGCAGTGATCTTGGAGATACTGTTGTAGCCATAATGCCAACGATGGGACTGATGAAGAATCTAAAGTCATCACTCGGAAAGATAATGCCAGGAGCTGAACAAGAGATCGGTCAGATGGCAGAGATGCTTGGAGGCTTTATGACAGAAAGTTTCGCAGGAGATGCGGCATTTGGAATGGATGAGACCACCAGTGCAGAATCTGAAAGTATCTTAAAAGAAGCTGCTGCAGTAGCTGAGAGTTCTGTAGGTCAGATATTCCCTTCAGTTCCCACAGATACCCAAGAGGCATCTACTAGCAAATTTTTATAATTTTATTCATTTATAGAATCTCGGGATTCCTTTATTCTCTTAATTCTAGAACCTTCATCATCAATAACTCTATCAACACCTGAGAGTTTCTCCCTTAGTGAATTGATAATGGATCCCACTTCGTCTGCCTCGTTTTCCACTTGCTGTCTCTTGCTTGCAAGTTCTTGAATTCCCTTGTTTTCCTCGTCAATGTATTGACTAACTTTTTGAAGCTTTTCTTTTAGATTCTTAATGTCAACTGATTCGTCTTCAATGTCCTTTTCAAGCAGGGTTCTCTTGTCTCGTAAATTCTTGATCATCAAGCCGACATAGTCAATTGCTTCTTCTAATTTTGCCCGTTTTCCCATCAGTTCTCCGATTCCGATCTGACTGGATGATTCTGGTGTTGTAGTCCCTACAGATTCTTCAGTATTGAGATCTTTACGTTCTTGTGTCATTTCTCCACCGTCCTCCTCTTTGAATCTATCAAACATCCCTATGATTTACATGCCAGAGTTAGAATAAAAAGTTACCATACATCTCAGTAGCCAGATAAATGACTCTGGGGGGTATCTTGCCTGTACTTTGCTGACAGTTCTATCCCAGCCCTGATTTTTACAGACCTCCTATTAGAAAGTGATTGAGAACTCGGGAAATGACTCTAAAAATGGTGATATTTTTTGTCAAAATTGGTGTTCCGCTTTGTGTTCCGCTACAAGGTTTCAAAACGTTCCTCATAAACTACATCATTGTATACTAGGGCATGTCAAAACAACAATACAGATCAGAGATGGGCATAATGGGTGATATTTTGAATGTAGCTGCAGATGGTGGTCGTGATGGAATCATTGTATCGGCAATCTCCCGCAAGGCCAATCTATCTCACTATGCAGTACTAGAAAAATGTGAGAAACTAGTAGAGGCAGGTTTGGTAGAATCCGTCAGAAATAATAGAAACAGAATCTTTCTGATTACTGAGAAAGGACTAGGGTTTTTCCAAGAATTCAAGAGATTTCAGGAATTAGTAGAGAGCATGAATCTAAGGTACTAGACAGATGAATCTCAAAAGTGTACCGGTTCATAGTAATTACCCCCGCCTCCAAGATGGAAGACTTTTTGTAAGGACTAATAACATACTTGAAACAATGGTTAAGGCGCCTTTGATAATAGCTGGCCTGATGATTGTTGCACTAACGATGTCGGTGCAGTCCTCGTTTGGTTCTACTCGAGCGCTTGATCTAACCCTTTATTCAGACGGCTCAGCACATATCACAGCTCAGATAGATGTGAATCCCCTGAATCCAGACGTTACAGTAGAATTGTTTGGTGCCTCGATTGACAATCTTGTCGTAGTTGGTGAGAACGGATTTTTGTTATCTAGTAACATATTTGATGATAAAACAACAATTGATACCTTTGGTTCATCCTCCATTACAGTTGATTATGACATTCATGACCTAGTCTCCAAGGACGGGAGGATTTGGACTTTTTCTCTTGACTCTCCGACTGACTATTCATTGGTGATGCCTCCAAACTCAATAATTGTTGGAATGGATGCACTTCCATCTAGTATGGACTTTGTAGGTGATCAGGCCAGATTATATCTGAGTGCGGGTTTATCAGAGATCAATTATATTTTTGGAACTGCAACAACTCTAATTCAAGTTCCAACTGAACCGGCTAGCAATGGTGTTACCCCGTTTGTTCTAATTGGAGTTGTTGGGGTAACAGCTATTATTGGTACAACTATTATTGGTATAATTATTATGATCAGACAAAGACAGAAAAGAACATCTGTTGTACAAGAGTCCAAGAGCAATTCCAATGAGATTGAGACCGTCTTTGGTTTGAGGCCTGAGATGCGTGAGGATGACAAAGAGATCATTAAATTCATTTCTGCAAATGGTGGCAAGGTCTTGGAGAGTGATTTAAGAAGAAGGTTTTTGCAACCTAGAACTACCATGTGGAGGGCAGTAAAAAGACTAGAGAGACAAGGAGTAATCGAGATCTCCAAGAAAGACATGCAGAATTTGATCACACTAAAGGAGGATGTGGTGGAGGAGAAATGAGAACGGTAGGAACTTTGATGTTAGTTGCAAGTGTGGTTCTCATAGTCATGACAGGTAATGCATATGCAATAGATGATCCTGTAATTCTTTTAGAGATAGCAAAACGTGCACAAGAACAGATCCTCAGCCAGATCTCAGATGATTCACCAGACAAAGTCAAGGGACTGTTCAAAGAGGGAACACAGCAAGTTGATGCATTAGAGGAGGCACTCAGAGACAATGATGTCAGTTCTGCAGAGGAGTACTTTCTTTCGGCCATGAAAACCTTTAAAGAAATTTCCAAATATCAGACAGTAAATACATTATCGTACAAAGTAGCTGATGATATAACAGCATCATATCAAGATGCTACTTTAGATAACTGGGATCCATCAAATGATCTTCAGAGATTGCAGGCACATGTTGAGAATTTGAAGATGATCGCAGAGAAATATGACAACGAAATTGATTTTTCAGAGTTGGATGAATTGTTTGCAAGAGCACAACAGCAGATTAGTGATCAGCAACAGGTACAGGCATTTGAGACCTTTGATGAGATTGAAGAGATCATAGAGGATGTAAAAAAGAGATTGCAAGAATATGCATCCCAACAAGAATCTCAGCGTGCCCTAGAATATGCTCAGAAATATTTGGAACAGCTTGATAGATTAATTGAGAATTCTAAAAATCAAGGCATCTCAGATGATATAATCAAGAGACTAGAGACTGCCAAGGAGGAGCTGGCTTTAGCAGACAAACCACGCCAGGTTGTCGAGGAGATAAGAAAGATCATAGTCCTCAAAGATAAGTTTGATTTGACAGAGCATGACACACTTGAGTCCAGAATTTTGCAGATTGAAAAGACCCTGTCAAGACTCTCAGAGACAGATGAGGAAGGGCTAGCTGCGCCAAGAGATATGCTCAAAGACATTAAACAAAAATTAAACGATGGCGAATTTGAGATAGCAGATGAGCTTTTAGGAGAACTCTTAGACCAACTCGCAGAGATTGAAAGATCTCTTTGAATATCATAAAATTCATATACATTTTTCAGTCAGCATTGAATGTGTCCTCAAAAGCAATTAGCGCAGGAGTAGGTATTCCAATGATCATAGTTGGTGCCCTGATGGCGTGGTTGTGGGCTCCAATTGAGGGGGATTTACAAAATCAGATAGAGTTGATAGGAAGTATTATTGGAATTCTCGGAGTGGTATTTTTTGTCTCCGGACTGTTCTATACAAAAGAGCCAGTAATGCACTAGAAACTCACTGAATAAATAATCAATGAGATCACAGTTATTGCTTGAAGGTAAGATTATTTGAGGTATTTACATCAGTTGAGGGAGAGGGAATCCTTTATGGAACAAAGACCCTTTTTGTAAGGCTTGCAGGATGTCCTTTCACCTGTTTTTACTGTGATACCAAAGAGTCACTTCCGTTAGACTCGGGTACGGAATATACCATTGAGGATGCAAACCATCTAATTGATTCAAGCTTAAAGAGTCAGACCTACAAGGTGAATTTTACCGGAGGTGATCCGCTGATTCAGCATGAGGCAGTGGCATTACTTGCAAAACACATCCAGGACAAAAAGATTCCGACCTATCTTGAATCATCGTGTTTTGATATTGATAGGTTTAATCATGTCTTGCCGTTTATTGATATTGTCAAGATTGAGTTTAAGACAGAGGACTCTGACTTTGTTGACATAAATCACTATGAGCGATTAATCGGCCATACAATGAAATGCCTCGAGTCATCTGTTAGAGAGAAAAAGATATCATACATCAAGATCGTGGTTAGCTCAAAGACTAGACCAGACCAATTTCAGAAACTGGTGAAAAAGATTTTTGATGCTATACACAAAGATGATATTGATGGATTTATCATACAGCCAACATACGGTGTTTCTGAGCCGTCATTGGATCTTTTGCTAGAATTGTATGATATGGTGTATCCCCATTATGTCGATGTAAAGGTGGTTCCCCAGCTGCACAAATTCATAGGAGCTCCATAATGTTGGCACGTCTGAGAGATCTGATTAGGTTCAAATACTAGAGAGGCTATGTGAGAATATAAGATGAATAAAGAACGTGTAAAAAAGCTTGTCAGGGAATTGATTATTGAGGTAGGTGAAGATCCTACACGTGAAGGACTGTGTAAAACTCCTGAAAGAATTGCAGAGATGTATGAAGAGATCTTTGGTGGATATGACTCGGATTCGGAACTATCAGTTCAGTTCTCAGAAGACTCTGATGTGGTTATTGCACGTGACATTCAGTTTTATTCCATGTGTGAACACCACATGTTACCATTTTATGGAAAGATTCACATCGCATACGCACCAAACGGCAGAATTTTTGGAATATCCAAACTTGTCAGACTAGTTGAAAAGTACTCAAAAAGACTTCAGATTCAGGAACGCCTGACTAGAAATATTGCCGATGAGCTCCACACCCAGGGAGTGAAGGGAGTTGTAGTCTTGGTAGATGCAGAACATCTCTGTATGAAGATGCGCGGTGTCAAGAACAATGCAACACTTTCTTCGTCGGCATTTAGAGGAATGTATGAGAAAAAGTCAGAAAAGATGGAGATAATGTCACTGATCAGAAAGCGTGTTGCAGATATGCCATTATAGATTTAATCCAATACTTGGATTTAGGTTTTAACACAATTAGTAATTGTATAATGAATCATGGGTGGAATTAGGATACAATAATATCCAAAACAGATAATTATTTCTAGAAAGAACAGATACAATATGGGAATCAAGGAGAAGATATTGGAAGATAACGAGAAATTGCATAATTTTATTATTTTGCTAGCTAATGCTAATGATGAACCGGTAAGAGGACGAACAAAATTTCAAAAAATGATGTTTTTATTATCTAATAGATTCGATGAGATTAGGGAACAGTGTAGTTATGATAAAGATGACTTTGGCCCACATAGCAAAGTAATTCTCAAGGAATTAGAATATTTAGACCAAGTTGGTGTATTGTCTGACAACTCTTCAGAGATTGTCATCACCAAACTAGGGAAAGAAATTGCAAAAGAGATTATAAAAAAAGAAGATTCAGACGTCCTAAGAATAATAAAGGAATACAAAGAATTTCTAAATGATCTTGACACCAAGGAACTGTTGGCATATATTTACTCTGCATTTCCTGACATGACTGGAAAATCCATAGAATATGAAAAACTAAAGCCAGACATGGAAAAATATATCATGTTATTGGTAAAAAAAGAAAAAATTACCGCACAACGTGCAGCTGAATTGTTGAAAAAGACTCAGAACTATATCATTAAAAAAATGAAAGAAGAGGGAATGGTGGTTTTAAGATAAGCTTTGAAAATTTTGGATGCAACAATTGAAATTGCAATATTTAATGATCTCAAGTATCCTGACTTGATTGACACAATTCTCAAATTAGGGCATGATTTGGCAATTCCATCCCTCCCCACATAATAGAACATCTAGTCTAATTCATCATCAATAATATTTTGTGTCTGCAGATCTCCCAATTCCACACTTTTAATCTGGCTCTTTCCTGCCGGTAATGCACGGACAAAGTCATCAATGTTTATTGTTTTGGTAATCTCTTCAAATATTTTTAAAAATTCTATTCTTATTTTTTTGGCAGTATCTACCATCTCTGATCCGTGTGGCTCTATTACTGCATAACAGATGGAATTTTTTTTAATCGGCTCAGGTGGTCCGCATGTCAAGACATAACCACCGTCTTGTGGAATGATTCCCACTGCTAGCCGTAACGTCTCTGACTTTATGAAATTTCTTTGGCCTTCAATGGTAAACGAGCCCTTTGGAAGAAACTCGCCACTTGGTGCAGATTTCTTTACTTGTTCAGGATTGACCCAATAAGCGCTTACGCCATATATCCCCTCTCGCCATGCACGACTAAAACAGACAGTGGCATGTGCTACCTCGTTCATACTTGTGTCAGGCGCATCTTGGGCACCTTTGAGGATAAAAAATGGCGAACCAAAGATATCTCCATGAAATATTTTGTCGTTTTTTACTAGATGTTTTCTTACTACGGCCGAGTTTGATGCGGCATCCCTCCCACCAATGGTTAAAAGTCCGTCAGATGTAAAGAACCACCTATACCGCTCATACCAGCTCTTCTTTCTGATCTCTAGAGCTACAATCAGGTCTTGCTTAGATACGGTCTCACTCTGGAATTTTTCGAGTTTTTTTATTGTCTTTTCACGTATTGCCTGAATTGAACCTGTTGCACCTGACTGTTTCTTTGCGGCATTGAATAGTACTGAGGCAATTGATTGAAGTGGGGCTTTGGTGTTAATCTTTATCTTTTCATCTCCTATTACAACCAAGGACACTCCTTTCTCACTTGCTAGCTTTGCATTATGGTTTGCCAAAATTTTCTGGGCAGAGTCATCCTCTATTGTAAAGATACCCGTAGTGACCATCTCCAAGAGAGAGTTTGCCACAGCAGTGATGTTCTTTGATCTCTCCTTGACTATGTTGATGGCCTTTTCTTGCTCTGAGATCTGCGTCTCTAGATCCTTTATCTTTTTATCAGAACCGCTTGATTTAGCTGATCTTCCTTTCTCAATTATGCTTTCTGTAAAGACCGTATCTAGTCCTTCAATAAAACTAGCTGCCGGAGTTGTCTCCCCTTCTAGTCCACCTAGCTTGATTGGCAAGACATGTGTCTGCTCGTTTCGGAGTATTACAGTATCATGGTTCCCAGAAGTCACATCTGAGACAATTCTCTTTACAGTCTCAAATATTCTAGTTGTCTCCTCAGAGGTCAACTGATTTCCAATTTTTTTAGGATCTATCTCTGTCATAGCAAAGACTGCCTCAACGTATTTCTTTGGCAGTCCTAGTGTTCTTCCCAACCATTTTGCTGATACTAGATCCGCTGTGTGTAGTTTCTCAAAGTCTGATTCGTTAATGTTAAAGATATCTAGGCCGTTTGCCGGAGGTGGGGTATATTCTAATCCAACACCTAGTGTTCTGTGTCTCACCTTTATAGAATGTTGCAATGCAAGAATTTTCATGTCCTTGCTACAAAGCAGTATGTTGCCATCTCCGAAAAATTCTCCTACCAGTACAAACTCTTTTCCAAATCCCTCAAAGGTAAAATATGCTATCCTTTCTGCACCAATTTGTTCTATCTTTTTTAGTTTCAATCGAAGAAGATCCCCCCGCAGTCTCCGGAGCAGTCTGTTGGGTTCTATCTGATCAATCTTTACGGTAGTCAGCCAGACCCCTGATGTTGAGATCATCATGAATAAATCACTTTTTTCCGTATGGTGAAGTTTGAAGAGAATGCTGTCTTTGGTAATCCCATAAATATTGCTGACATAGTATCCCTGAACCTGCTCTGAGATCGTGTCTACTAGATATCTCAGTTCAATCCCTGCCAGAGCCATAATTACCAGTAATCCTTGTCTAAAATTATACTCTTGCTTTAATATGCCCAAGTTTTGACCAAAGATATTAAACTCAGTCTGTTTGAGACACGCTAGAAATTTACTTGGCAAGGTTCAAAAAGAAGAAATCCGATCCAACTGTTGACCCCAGAAAGGAGTCTGCAGACATCTCAGCAGATACACCGGCAGTAGAGAACCCCGAGCCTGTTCCTGAGATCCCTCTAAACCCACCAGTCAGTGTTGCAGAAAAGAGTGAGAAGGACAGAAAACTAAGTACATTATTTTGGATGCGTGTTGCACTAGCTATAATTGCAGGTACCTCAGCTACCTTCATCTTTGAGGACATTGAGGGTGAGGACAGAAGATGGGCATCAATTGGATTCATGATTGTGATATTTTTTGCGACAATAATAGTTGCAAAAGGAATGAAGATGCAACTGCCATCCTCAGATAGGAAAAAGGTTGTTACACAGGCCATCGGCAGCTATGTCTTTATGTACTTGTTTTCGTGGATTGTGAGCTATACACTAACTCATTTAGCAAGTACTAGTAGCGGAATCAACATCTAACCTGGGACAAATAATGACATTGTGGAAATACAAGACTCCGGGCATTCCTGATGAAGAGTTTGAGAGAACACAGCGAGTTCCCATTACAAAAGAAGAGGTAAGAGTAGTTCAAATAAGCAAGGCTAGACTGAGACCTGGCCAGATAGTTTATGACATTGGATGCGGCAGTGGTTCTGTCTCCATTGAAGCTGCATTACAGATAGAGTCGTCTGGAAGAGTGCTAGCAGTAGATCATGATGAGGCGGCCATAGAGCTGACAAAAAAGAACATGGAGAAATTTGGCGTGTCAAATATTTCAGTAATTCATGGAGATGCCAAAAAAGAGATCCCGGGACTTGAGAGAGCAGATACAATATTTGTAGGCGGAACCGGCGGGGATACCAAAGAGATAGTAAAACTCTCAGAGGACAAGCTAAAGTCTGGAGGCAGGATTGTAATTGGCACAATACTGATTGAGACACTTTATGCCATATTGCAGACTCTGGACAGATTACAGTTTGAGGCAGTTGATATTACCCAAGTGACAATATCAAAGAGCAAAAAGACTAGTACAGGAACCATGATGCTTGCAAGAAACCCCGTAACTATCATTTCTGCAACTAGGATTTAACCTAGATTTTTAATTAGGAAGGGAATCATGTTTTTCATGCCTAGATTAGTTGGGATTGGGGTGGGGCCAGGAGACGTAGAACTGCTTACAGTCAAAGCAGTCAAGGAAATTCAGAGCGCAGATATCATAATGTGTCCGGCATCAGGAGAGGACAGGCCAAGCATTGCATTATCTATCGTTTCGCCCATCATTGATAAATCAAAGAATCAGAAAATTGTAAAACTAATCTTTCCAATGACCAAAGACAGAGATATTCTAGAGGCGACTTGGAAAAAGAATGCAGAGATAATGGCAGATACGGTCTTGACTGGAAAGAATGTTGTGTATCTTACAGTCGGTGATCCCTTCTTGTATAGTACTTGGATCTATATGCACAAGGATCTAAAAGAAAAGTATCCAGACATGGATATCAGTGTGGTGCCAGGAATTGTATCCATATTTACGTTTGCGGCCAAGGTTGGTGTGAGTGTTGCCGAAGGTGCAGAAAAAGTTGCCATCATTCCGTCATGTTATGATCTATCAAGTGTCAAAGAGATTGCAAAGAATTCCGAGTCTATGATATTTCTCAAAGATGGGCGTTATTTTGACAAAGTAATCGAGGTATTAAAAGAGTCTGGCTTTCCAGATGACTCTATCTTTGCAATAGGACAGGATCTTGGAACAGAAAACGAGATCATACGAAAGATGACTCTAGGTGAGGTTAATGACTCGTCATTGACTACAAAATATTTCTCAATACTGGTGGTAAAACGTGTCTGATGTGTTTTTTGTTGGATGTGGTCCCGGAGATCCTGAACTGATTACAGTCAAGGCCAAGAAACTGATTCAAAAGGCAGATGTTGTGGTGTATTCTGGATCCCTTATTCCCAAACCAATTTTGAATCTTTGTAAGAGAGGAGAGTTGCATGATGCGGCCAAGCTGATCAGAGAAGAGATCTTTGAGTTGTTATACAAAAACGCAAAAAAGGGCAAGCTTGTGGTCCGGCTACATGACGGTGATCCTTCGATTTATGGTGCGATCAGAGAACAGATTGACAATCTTGAGAGAAAGGGGATAGGGTCGACTGTAGTTCCTGGCGTTACTGCATTTCTGGCATCAGCTGCCGCTCTAGGCACGCAACTTACACTTCCTGGCGTTACTCAGACAATCATCATTACAAGGGCAGAATCAAGAACCAAGGTTCCAAAGCGTGAAAAGATTTCTGAACTAGCAAAGCACAAAGCAACGCTGATCTTTTATCTTAGCGTACAGTTGATCTCCGACCTAGTTACAGAATCCATTGCAGGTGGATACAAAAAAACTACGCCTGTTGCAGTCGTGTATAGGGCAAGTTGGAAGGATCAGATAATAGTCAAGGGGACGTTAGGAGACATTGTAAATAAAGTCAGAGAAGAGAAAATAACGAGGACTGCAATTGTGATAGTTGGCGACGTAACAGACCCAAAGACATACGAGTACTCCAAGCTGTATGATAAAAAATTCAGTCATGGTTATAGACGGGCTAAAAAGACAAAGAATTGACCTTGTTTCTGATTCCTATTTTAGCTAGCTTTGTTTGAAATAGTTTTGTGTTCCCTGATGCAAATATCCTTAGTGAATTTGTTTTGGATTGATTGTGTCTGATTTTGGAATAGACTTTTTTGGCAACCATGTCTGCAGGATCTAGAAAATCAATGTCTGGATACTGTTTTTGCAGTAAAGGTTTTAGAAA
>DAXZ01000006.1:0-2678 GCA_002506665.1 Nitrosopumilus sp. UBA526
AGTCCATCCGTGGATGAAAGGAATAATCATAGTAGAAGCAGAAGCTGAAGAAGCTGAAGATGACGGTATGATGATGGAAGGCGATCCAACAGCAACTGGAATGCTATCTGATGGTACAGTGGTTTCAATCTGGACTTCAGAACCAACAGCAGGAGAAATAATGAAGATTTCTGTTATGTTTGTTGATGCAGAACATGTTAACTATAACATCGAAGTTACACAAAATGGTGAACAAGTTTTGGTCGATCAAGACGTACATAATCATGAAGGTGTCAAAGTCCACAATACAGACCCGCTAGAATCTGCTGAATCAGTAGACGTCGCCATTGATTTCCAAGGTTATGGTATTGATGAGATAACAGGGCCTGTTGGTGAGATGGTTGTATTCTCAAGCATTGTTCCAGAATTTGGTACAATTGCAATGATGATACTAGTCGTTGCAATCATAAGCATCGTAGCAGTAACTGCAAAATCTAGAATCGTTCCAAGATTTTAGAAACTCTTTTCTTTTATTTTCTTTTTACTAGTGAGATAATTGCCAGTATTATAGCTGCTGCCGCAATAGACAGTCCAAGCACTGCAAAGTCATAGGCCGCACCGCCGTCAGGCGCCGAGGTTCCATCTGATTTTAGTTTAGAAATGTCTTGTTGCAAAGAGGAGATGGCATTTTTTAATGCATCAATGTCTGTGCTACCTCCACTAGTAGTGGGAGGAAAGTCCAGAACTGCAGTAGTTTCTACGTCTTCAACTGGGATCTTGACATCGATTGGAACACCACGAATTTCGCCTTTGAATTCTACGGTATAACTTCCTGTCCTAGTTGGAATTATAGAAGAGAAATAATATCCAGGTCTAGGATCAGAATGAATGTCTATCTCTTTTGAGACACCTCCAAACGTTACAGTAACATCGGTGTTCTTGAATACACTAGTTACCCCTTTACGAGTGCCTTCGGTCTGTCCGGCTTCGGTAATCTTGAAAACAAGATCATTTCGCATTCCCACTATTGGTGGTTCAATTCCCCATCCTGCCTTAATCTCATATGGCTCAACAGATACGGTGGTATGAGCAAATGACGGCACAATCATTCCTATTGAGAGCAAGGCGACAAGGCCCAAGGATACTGCCTTCACACCATCGTTGTGCGGTCATGGGTTATTATCTTTATGTGTAAATTGTTTGGTACAAATTTGGAAAGAGGTAAACTGTTTAAATTATCACAGATGATCTAATCAGTAAATGAAAAGAGTTCTAATAATACTACTAGTCATGTCATTTGTCTCAGTTCCGTTTGCATCAGCACACCCCTTTACTGAGGAGACGGTTCCAAGTTCGGAATCAAACGCCCCGGTTGGTACAACTAGGATAATTGTATATTTTTCAGAACCCGTCGACATCAACTTTAGTGCGATCAAAATTTTTGATAGTGATGGAGACCAGATAGATAACAGAGATACCGACTATCATGCAGGAGAGCTGTCGTTAATTGTTACTGCCCCCCCGCTAGATAGCGGGGTCTACACAGCATCAGTCAAGGTTCTCTCAAAGGTTGACGGACACCTAGTTCCAAGTGCATTCCTGTTTGGTGTAGGAGATGTCATAGTAAATACTAGTCCTCCAGCTGTAGAGTCAGATCTGGTGTTTCTGCCAGAAGCAGGTGCAAGATTTCCTGGAATTGTAGGCCAGAGCATTGTTCTTGGAGCAGCTATGGCATCACTGCTAATTTGGGGAACACAGAACAAGAAATTAATCAGAGATGAACTAGACAGGATAGAGAATATTCATCACAACAAATTCATGTCGCTTACCGGCATAGGACTAGTACTGGTATTCATATCAGATATTCTTATGATTGCCATTCAGACAGTCAGGTTGGAGACATCTCCGTTAGATGTGATTCAGACATATTTTGGCACAGTCTGGCTTGCAAGAATGATCATCACCATAGTACTGCTTGGCATCTGGTTTGGAATGGACAAGAAAGAGACGCTCTCAAAGCGACAACAAATTCCAATGCTTGCAGCATCGCTGGCACTAATCTCAACTTCTAGTCTGATAGGCCATGGTGCAGCAAGTGAGCAGGCAGGAGCATTGGCATTAGACTATGTACATAATTTGGTAGCTGCTGTCTGGATAGGCGGAATAATCTACTTTGTGTTTACACTGCTTCCGACATTTTCTCATCTAGGGGGGACTGCTAAAGAGAAGATGAGCCTGGTAATGATTCCAAGATTCTCCATAGCATTTACCATATCAGTCGGAGTCGTCATTATTACAGGCCCCACACTGATGTGGTTTCTAGAGACTGATGTAGGGTTAATCACAGAGTCCATGTTTGGCCATATAATTATCATAAAGATTGCAATTGCAGCTAGCATGATATGCCTTGGAGCATTCTTGCAGATTATAGTACTGAGAAACGCAGAAAAGAGTCTTGCATCTGGCAAGGTTCTAGTCCACAAGAGACTGCAAAGAACACTAAAGGCAGACGCTGTCCTGGGGATAGTGCTTTTAGGTGCAGTAGCACTGCTGACTAACAGCACCCTTCCTGCAGGAGAGATTCAAAGGGCTGATGCGCAAGAGATAATCTATGGTTTAAAGACCACAGAGTTTGCAGGAGATACGAGGTTTGATGTTGAGATCTCACCGTTTTCTAGTGGGACAAATACAATCTTAGT
>DAXZ01000006.1:2794-3408 GCA_002506665.1 Nitrosopumilus sp. UBA526
TGGCTAATTGTAATCGAGGCGCAAAGAACAGAGAATGTAAACGAGTCAGTCATGTTGGATTTACTTGTAAAGCCAAGACTGGTAGATATTCAGACACAGGTTATCGAGTATGAGCTAGACGAGAGTGCCGCCCCGCTGTTTCCGATTTATGACCAAAGTGGCTATCTGTGGATAAGTGATGCGTCTGCTCCCAGACTGTGGCAGTTTTCACTCCAGACAAACGAGTTTACCTCATACTCATTTGATGGCCTGTCAACTATATTTCTGACACAAGACAGCAAGGGAAGAGTCTGGTTTACAGATACCCAGAGAAACCAGATAGGATTTATCGATACCGAGAGCAAAGAGATTACAACAAAGACACTGCCAAAACTGGATCCCGTAATCTCTGAGAATGCACCGCTGTTCATCAAGGCAGACTTTGATGACAACATATGGATTACAATAATCAACAAAGATAAAATTCTAAAATATCTGCCAGAACAAGATGTTTTCGAGGAGATAGCACTGCCAGACAGAGAATCACTGCCGTTTGCACTAGATGTAGACAGAGACGGAAATGTCTGGTATTCTGCGTCTGGCACAGGCAAGATAGGGTTCATAGACCCACAGGA